>JAGRKY010000243.1 GCA_020442095.1 Bauldia sp. | reverse complement strand
GCATCGAGATTGGAGAGCGGCTCGTCGAACAGGAATACGTCGACGTCGCGGACAAGCGCCCGCCCGATCGCGACCCGCTGGCGCTGGCCGCCGGACAGTTCGGCCGGACGGCGATCGAGCAGGGACTGAATCTGGAGAACTTCGGCGGCTGCCGCGATCCGGGTCGCTATCTCGGCTTTGGAGACGCCGGCCATGCGGAGACCGAAGGAGAGGTTCCCGCGCGCGGTCATCCGCGGATATAGCGCGTAGGACTGGAACACCATGCCGATGTTGCGGTCCTTCGGCTCGAGCCAGGTGACATCCCTGCCGGCGATCGAAATACCCCCGCCTTCAACCTCCAGCAGACCGGCGATGGCATTGAGGAGGGTCGACTTGCCACAACCGGACGGACCGAGCAGGACAAGAAATTCTCCCTCGGAGATATCGAGATCGAGGGACTTCAGGACCTCTACCTGGCCGAATTTCATGCCGAGATTGCGGATGGAAACGTGCGCCATGGGTCAGCCTTTCACTGCACCGGCTGCGATGCCGCGAACGAACCATCGACCGGAAAAGAAATAGACAGCCAGCGGCACCAGGGCAGTAAGGATGGTCGCGGCCATGTTGACGTTGTATTCGGTCGCTGACTGCCGCGGATTGACGATGTTGTTCAATTGAACGGTCATCGGCATGTAGTCGCGGCCGGCGAAGATCAGCCCCGCCAGATAGTCGTTCCAGATGCCGGTGACCTGCAGGATCACCGCGACGATCAGCACCGGCGTCGACATCGGCAGGGCGAGCCGGAAGAAGATCGACCAGAAGGACCCGCCATCGACGCGCGCCGCCCTGAAAAGATCGGCCGGCAGGCTGGAATAGTAGTTGCGGAAGAGCAGCATCATCACGGGCAGGCCGAATATGATGTGCAACACCACGATGCCGAGCAATGATCCGAAAATCCCGACGGCGGAGTACATTCGTACCAGCGGGTAGATGAAGATCTGGAACGGGACGAAGCCGCCAAGCAGGATGATATTGAACAGGAGCGACGATCCCCGTGGGCGCCATATAGCGAGCGCATAGCCATTCAGGGCACCGACGAAGATGGAAGCGATCGTGGCCGGGACGACAATCTGGACCGAATTCCAGAAGCCGGCGCTGACCCCGGTGCATTCGCGGCCGGTGCAGGCATAGGCCCAGGCCTTGAGCCACGGCTCGAATGTCCACGTCTCCGGCAAGGCGAAGATGTTGGCGAGACGAATCTCGTCCATCGGCTTCAGCGAGGTGATCACCAGCACATAGAGCGGCAGCAGGAAGAAGAGAGCGGCCACGACGAGGAAGGCGTAGAGGCCGATTCGGCCCGGCGCCAGCTTGCGCGGTCTCCGGCTGGAGTAACCCTCGGTCATCCCGGCGGCACTCATGCGGACGCTCCCGACCGCCGGGAAGCCGGTGTTCTTTGGGCGTAGTACCAGAGGACGAGGAACGGAATCACCGCGACGAGCATCACCACCGAAGCGGCCGTCGCCATCCCGATATTGGCGCGGGTGAAGAGGTAGTCGACGACGAATTTCGCCGGCACGTCGGTGGCATTTCCCGGCCCGCCGCGGGTCATCGCGACGACAAGGTCATAGACCTTCACGACAAGGAAGCCGAGCAGGACGGTCGCCGTCAGGACGACGGGACGCAGCTCGGGAATGATGATGTGGACATAGGTCCGCCACAGGGGAATACCGTCGACGCGGGCAGCCGCCCAAAGCGCCGGATCGACACTCCGCAGGCCGGCCAGCATCAGAGCCATGACCAGCCCGGTCGCCTGCCAGATGCCGGCGATCGCCAGCACATAGATCGCCCGGTCGGAGCGCACCAGCCAGTCGAAGGTGAACGTCTCCCACCCCCAGCCCCGAACGGTCGCCTGGATGCCGTATGTCGGATTGAGCGACCATTGCCAGACGAGGCCGGTAACGATGAAGGACAGCGCGTAGGGGTAGAGGAACACGGTCCTGAAGACCGCCTCTCCGCGAATCTTCCGGTCGATCGCCGCAGCCAGCAAGAACCCCACGATCAGGCAGCCGGCGATGAAGGCGACGCCGAAGACCAGCATGTTCTCAAGCGCCAGGAGCCAGCGCGGATTGACCATCAGATGGCGATACTGGTCGAAGCCAACGAAGTCGTAGACAGGGACGAGCTTCGAGGAGGTCAGCGAGATCCGGAATGTCCAGATGACGGTGCCGAGATAGACGAGCAGAGCAATCAGCCAGGTCGGCGAAAGGGCGATCGAAGCAATCGTTCTGCTCTTGAATCGGCCAGCAGTCTTCTTTTGTGCCATCGTGCTTGTCACCAGCGACCCGGCGACTTTCCGCCGCCGGGTCAGGTTGTCGGGGAACCGGCCTATTCGTCCGGAGTCGTCGAGATGGTGGTCGCTATTGCCTCGATGAAGCCGTCAGCATCCATGCCCGGATCGTTCCAATAGGCCGAGATGGTGTCCTGCACGGCGCCGCCGAGGTTCGGCGAGAACACGAAATTGTATCCCGGCAGCTGCCGCTCGGGATCGTAGAGCGTCTCGATCCCCTTCCGTGCGCAGGCATCGAGCTTCGACATGTCGATGTCCGAACGGACGGGCAACGATCCCTTCTTGTCGTTGAAGCCCACCTGGGCCTCGGGCGAGATGACAAGCGCAGCCAGCTCCTTCTGCGCCTCTATCACCTCGGGATCGTCGTTCTTCGGAAAGACGAGGACGTCGCCGCCGATCTGGAAATAGGGCTTGCCCGGGCCGACGAAGCAACCGTAATCGACCTCCGCCACCTTGCCCGCGGCAGTGAACTCGCCCTTCACCCAGTCTCCCATGATCACCATGCCGGCATTGCCCGAGATCACGAGATTTGCCGCATCGTTCCACGAACGCCCGGTCTTGCCTTCGTCGACATAGTCGCGGAGCCGGCCGTAGGTCTCGGCAACCTCGCGGAACGTGTCGGAATGGATGGCGTCTATGTCGTGGTCGCGGTAGACGGCGAGAAACAGCTCTTTTCCGCCGATGCCGCTCAGGACGGTGTTGAAGGTAACCCGCTCCTGCCAGGGGTCGCCGCCATGGGCGAGCGGAATCTTGCCGGCGGCCTTGAGCTTGTCAGCCGCCTCGAAGAAATGCTCCCAGGTGTCCGGCGGCGGCGCGCCAAGCTCTTCGAAGAGCTTCTTGTTGTAGTAGATCCAGTTTTCGCCATGCACGTTGAACGGAACGGCGTAGAATTTGCCGTCCTCGGTCGACGCATCGACCAGAACCGCCGGAAGGAAGTCGCGCCACTTGCCGGCTTCGGCGACGTCCTCGATATCGGCGAGCAGGCCCTGAGCGATGAGATCCTCAAACTGCCGCCCGGTGTTGAAGGTCATCGCCGTGGGCGGATCGCCACCGGCGATACGATTGACACCGACCGCGATGGCCTCCGCACCGCCAGCGACTGCCGTCTCGCTCCAGGTGTTGCCGGCGGCTTCCCACATGTCGGCGAAGACGCCGATGGCGGCAGACTCCGACGCCGACGTCATCCAGTGCACGATATCAGCGTCCAGCGCTTTCGCAGGCTGCGCGGCGGACAGCGCCAACACGACGCTGCCAGCAATGAACGTCCCCTTACCGATGGTCATCATTCATTCTCCCTCAGCATGGGCCGGTGACATCCGTTTTACCGAGCCCGATGCGATCAGATTATTAGCCGGCGACAAGTGATCAAGAACATCTGATTTCGCGAGACGAACCCATCGTCCGATACGATCTAACCGCCCTGCGCGGCGGTGTAGCACTGGCTAAGCAGGCCGCCGTCGACGGCGATGGCCGCGCCGTTGATGAAGGACGACTTGTCGGAGGCGAGGAACGCCACAACGTCGGCAACCTCCTCGGGGCGACCGATCCGGCCGCCCGGATATTGCTGCTCGATGAAGCTCCGCGCGCCCTCCGGCAAGGCGGCGAAATAGGTCTCGGCGATCGGCGTGAGGATATCGCCCGGGCAGACGCAATTGCAGCGGATGCCCGCCTTCGCATATTCACGGGTCACCGCGATGGCGCGGGTGAGGCCGAGAAGCCCGTGCTTCATCGTCGTGTAGGCCGCAAGAATCGGGTCGGCGGAGTTGGACAGCGCCGAGGCGGTGTTGATGATGCAGCCGCCCTCTCCACGTTCCATCATATGGATGACCGCGTGCTTGGCACCCCAGAAGGGCGCCTTCAGGTTGACGGTCTGAAGCCGGTCCCAGTCCTCGTTGGTCGTGTCGTGGAGAAGCTTCTCGATCTGGACGGCGGCGTTCTGGTGGATGAAGTCGAAGCGTCCGAAATTCGAGACGCAGGCTGCGATCATCTCCTTCGCCGCTTCTTCGGTCGCAAGGTCGACCACCAGCGCTTTTGCGGACCCGCCGGACGCCGTTATCTCCGCCGCGACCGCCGCCGCGTTGTCGGCGAGAATGTCGACCACCAGAACCGATGCACCTTCGGCAGCCAGCTTGATCGCGCAGGCGCGTCCGATTCCCCGTCCAGCTCCGGTTACGATTCCTGCCTTGCCTTCGAGAAGCATGAAGATAGCCCTTCCAATCCACGTGTTCCGAGCGCCAGAATCCAATGGCACTTTTCGGGACCAGCTACGGAGAAAAATCAGGCTCTTGGCAAGAACCGTAGCGTTCGCGAGACGAAGGAAAAGCCCTGGAAATAGAGGCGATCGGTCAAGCCGGGCAAAACGACAGCGGTCCCTCGCGGCGAGGCCACCTCACCCGCCGGGTCGCGGCACCTGGCCGGATATGAAGCGCGCGGTGTAGATGTCGCGAGCGGGCCCCATGTGGCGAACCACGAGGTCTTCGAGTTCGTCTAGCCGGGAAGCGCGCACCAGTTCCACCATGTCGCGGTGTTCGGCCCGGGCCCGGCTGAGCGCGCCCGCGTCGGCGACGCCGTAGGCCCGGATCGGAAAGCTCAGCCAATCATGGTGGCGAATGGCGGCCGCCAGATACGGATTGGCGCACAACCCGAACAAGGCGTCGTGGAAGGCCATATTCGCCTGATGGATGGCGACCAGATCTCCCGTTTCGCAGGCGGCTTCGTGTCCCGACAGGGCGGCCTCCAGCGCGGCCGCCTCCTCCTCCGTGGGCGGCGACATGTGTTGAACCGCGGCGCGGTGGAGGATCGCGCGGGTGTCATAGAGCGCATCGATCTCTTCGGGCGTGAAGCGGCGAAGCTCGGCACCTCGGTGGCGAGGCTTGACGACGATGCCGGCGCGCTCGAGCTCCTCGAGGGCCGCCCGCACCGCGTGACGCTTGGCGCCGTAGTCCTCCATGAGATGGTCTTCGATCAACCGCCCCCTGGGCAGGATCACGCCCCGGATGACATCGGCCTCGATGCCTTCGATCACGGCGGCGACGGCACGCGGCAAGCTGCTCTCGCGACCAGTCCTGTTCAAGTCCGTCATCGCATCGCCTCGTCCGGCCGGGCCCGGATTATCAATAAGATTCCCGGCGATCCTATCGGCATCAAGTGGCTGGCACATCGCCCGGACGGCAACTAGTCCTCCCCACCATGACCAGCACATCCCATCCCCGACACCCGATGCTCGAGAGCATCGATCCCGCCAACGGGAGCTTCGTCGCCTCCGTCCCGCTATCGACCGCCAGCGACGTGGCCGCTGCCGTCGACAAGGCCTGGAACACCTTCCGAACCTCTGGGTGGAAGGACCGCCTGCCCCATGTCAAGGCGTCGGTGTTTCACGACATCGCCCGACGGTTGCGCGCCGAGAAGGAACGGCTCGCCGGGCTTCAGATGCGCGACAATGGAAAACCACTGGCCGAATGTCGGGCGATGGTCGAGGCGGCGGCAGCGGCGTTCCAATATTATGCGGCCGTCGTCGAGAGCCACGAGACCGAGGTGACGCCGCCGCGCGGCGCCTACATGTCGATGACCGTTCTCGAACCCTTCGGCGTGGTCGCGGCCATCACCCCGTGGAATTCGCCGATCATGAACGAGGCGCAGAAGGTCGCCCCGGCGCTCGCGGCGGGAAACGCGGTCCTGCTCAAGCCATCCGAAGAAACGCCATTGCTGGCCGGAGAACTGCTGAGCGTCTGCGAAAAGGCGGGATTGCCTGAAGGACAGCTTCAGGTGCTGCAGGGCCGTGGCGAAGATGTCGGCGCCGCCCTCGTCTCGCATCCGGGCGTGATGATGATCTCCTTCACCGGCGGCACCGAGACCGGACG
>JAGRKY010000020.1:563-2492 GCA_020442095.1 Bauldia sp. | reverse complement strand
CGACATGGTCGGCGGCGATTATGTCAACCGCAACTACGAGGCGGCCGCCGTCGAGGCGCGCATCGTCCAGATCGCCGTCCAGCGCGGTGCCAAATCGGAGGTCGACGTCCGCCGGCTGATGATGAAGCGGCTCTGGCACACCGGGTCGACGCTGCGGCCGCAGTCGGTCGCCTTCAAGGCCCGGATCGCCGCGACGCTGCAAGAGAAGGTCTGGCCGCTCTTCGAGGCACGGAAGATCGCGCCGATCATCGGCTCGACCTATCCGCTTGCCCGCGCCGCCGATGCCCATGCCCGCATGGATTCCGGCGATCATGTCGGCCGGATCGTGCTGACCGTGAAGGACGAATAGCGGCACCGGAGCCGTTCTTCTCCCCTGTCCGCCCGGACAAACGCCGAAGCGCGGATTGCGCCTGACGCGATCGCGGCCTATATAGGCGTTTATCCCCATCAACCCGAATGTGGACAAACGCTTTGTCGCGTGACTCGCGGCGGAGCAGCCGGGAGAGGTTTATGAACACGCCACTGATGCCAAAGGCCACTGCCGTTTGGCTGGTCGACAACACATCGCTGTCGTTCGAACAGATCGCGGATTTCTGCAGGCTTCACCCCCTTGAGGTTGGCGCCATTGCCGATGGCGAATCGGCGACGACCATCAAGGGTGTCGATCCGATCCTGACCGGGCAATTGACCCGCGAGGAGATCGAAAAGGGCCAGGCCGACCCCGCCCACAAGCTGAAGATGGCCGAGAGCAAGGTGCGCGTGCCGCTCGCCAAGCGTCGCGGCCCCCGCTACACGCCGGTATCGCGGCGCCAGGACCGGCCGAACGCGATCCTCTGGCTGCTGCGCAACCACGACGAACTGAAGGACGCGCAGATCATGCGTCTCGTCGGGACCACCAAGCCGACGATCGAGGCGATCCGCAACCGCAGCCATTGGAACGCGAACAACCTGACGCCGATGGATCCGGTGACGCTCGGCCTCTGCTCGCAGATCGATCTCGACTTCGAGGTGGAGAAGGCGGCCAAGAATTCTCCGAAGGTTCCTGAAAGCGAAGGCGGCGCCACCCTGCTTTCGGCAAGCGAAACGGCGACCCCTGCCTCGCTGGCGACGGCCGGGGGCCGGTCGATGCCCGACGCCGAACGCGAAGCCGAAGCCGAGGCCGACGCGGTCTTCGCCAAGCTGAAGTCGATGAACGCCCCGATGCCGGAAGAGGACGACGACTGAGGGCTACGGCGCGCAGGTGACCCGGGCGAGATAATCTTCGAGCGTCCGCCCGGTCACCCGCGGATAGCGGTCGTCGCGGACCGAGAGCCGCTCGGCGCGATCGACCCTGAAGGTCCTGAAGTCGTCCCGCAACTCGCACCAGGCGGCGAGCGTCCATACCCGGCCCCAGAAATGGAGCGCCAGCGGCCAGACGACCCGTTCGGTATCGCCGCCCTCGGCATCGCGATAGGCGAAGCCCACCTTGAACTTCTCGTCGATCGCCTTGGCGAATTCGTCGAGATTGCGCCGCTCTTCCTCCTGCACACGATAACCGGTCGCGAAGATCGGCACCTGTTCGGCGGCCCGCATGCGATCGGCCGGCACCACCGCGCCGATCTTGATCAGGGCCTCCGTCGCGGCAGCCGCCAATGTCCGCCCCGCCCAGGCCTCGACCATGCGCGCCCCGACGATCAGCGACTCGATCTCGGACGGCAGGAACATCAGCGGCGGCAGGTGATAGCCCGGCCGCAGCAGGTAACCGACACCGGCGGCGCCATCGATCGGTACGCCCGAGGCCTGGAGGTCGCGGATGTCGCGATAGATGGTGCGGACCGACACCTCGAGCTGCTCGGCCAGCCGGTCGGCCGTAACCAACCGGCTGCCGCGCAGTTGCTGGATGATCTCGAAGAGCCGGTCGGCGCGGCGCATCGGCGATCAGCGGCCGAA
>JAGRKY010000020.1:0-548 GCA_020442095.1 Bauldia sp. | reverse complement strand
GGATCGCGGCAATAGGCGAAGCGGCCGGCCGGAATCGTGATCACGTCGCTGAGCACCGTTCCGCCATTCTCGCTGACCCGGGCGAGCGCTTCCTCGAGCGGATCGGGCGCGGCGAGATGGATCGTGTTGCCGCTGTCGCCCGCCGCGGGCTTGCCCGGATAGAGATGGCCGGCAACGCCGGAATTCTCCGCCGCCGGAAAGATCGCCATCGGGTTGGGACCGGTATTGTCGTCGCGCAACTCGGTCTGCAGGACCGCGTTGTAGAAAGCCTTGGCGCGTCCCATGTCGGTGACCGGGATTTCGAACCATACCGCGACATTGGCCGGCGTGTGTTTGGTCATGGCATTGTCTCCTGAGGATTGGACCATGACAGGCTCGCACAGCCCTCCTGACAGCCTTGTGTCAGGAGCTTGTCGCGACGGCGCCGCCGACGCAATACCAGCGCCGGCGCCTCAGGTCCGTCAGGTCTGCTCGTCGACCGCCACCGTATAGTTCAGCGGCAGGCGACCGCCGTCGGCATAGATCGTCTGGCCGGTGATGTAGCTCGC
>JAGRKY010000242.1 GCA_020442095.1 Bauldia sp. | reverse complement strand
CGCGGCCTGATCTTCGTCGGCATCGACGTGATCGGCGAGTATCTCACCGAGATCAACGTCACCTCGCCGACCGGCATCCGCGAGGTCAAGCGCTTCGGCGGCGCCGACATTGCGGCGCTGATCTGGGACGCGATCGAGGCGCGGGTCGGGTAGACGCCGGGCCGGCTGTCCGGAGACCGGCAATTCGGGCGATAGTGCCGTCTTGAGGACCACCCGGCGGAGCGCGACGCGCGCCCGGATGGTCCTGAGCGCGCCGACACTGGTCAGTCCGATCTTCAGGAAACGCTCGCATCCCATGGTCGAGCGACGGTCGGCCTCGCTTTCCTTGCGGCGCCGCCTATCGAGATACTTTCACCCAGTCGATATCCGCATAGATTTCCTGCCACAAAAACGCAGTATTTCTGTGAAATCGATAAAATTCTATCTGAAGAAAGGCGTCTGCAATTGGATTAGTCACAACGAATACACCCAGCGGCGGAGGAAAATATGTCAAAGCAGGACAAGAGGCCTTACCTGTTTCTGATGCAGCATCCCTCGTTCGAAGCCCGGCGCGCGGCCGCCGAGCAGCTGCGCGAATTGTCGATGACCGTCGTGGCGCATTACGGAAGCCACGCCATCGAGGCGCTCGCCACCGACGACCAGGCGGAAGCGGCCTCGCGCCTCGGCATCTTCTCGGCCCGGCTCAAGGGAGCGATGGGCCGCGAACACCTCGAAAAGCTCGACCCGGATCAGCTGGCCGTCGTCCAGCAATGGAACACGCGGTTCACCGGCAAGTACCGCAAGCTCACCAGGGACGCGCGCGCCGACATCGGCAAGCCCTGGAACGGGGACGGCAAGCAGGAACCGCTGCCCTACAGCGCGATCGGACCCGAGGACTTCCTGCGCCTCGTCGCCGACTATGAGAAGCGCACCGGCGAGACCGTGCTCGGCCCGGAACCCCGCGCGACCCGGGGCAAGGGAAAGCAACGACACCCGAAGCCGATGTCGCCGAAGGAATTCGCCGACTTCGAACGGCGCCTCGCCGAGATCTACGGGGACCGGACGCTCGCCTACCATCTCGCGCGCCTCGCCTTCCGCCTCGGCCCCTGGTCCTACGATGGTCTTCTCCGGATTCCGAAGGACCTCATCGCGGAGATCCTGCGGCTTTTTTTTCTTGAGGCCGCCTGCTGGCGGATGACCGGCGAGATGTCGGTCGGCATCGTCTTCGTCGAGTCCTCGGCCTCCGGTGGTCCGAAATTCGGCACCGCCGAGCGGAACGAGATCTGCCAGGAGATCCTCGACGGGCACAGCTGGCTGACCAGCCAGCACCCGACCGGCAACCTCTCCTGGGTCTACGATTTCCAGTTCGTCAAGATCGGCGTCGCCAACGGCTCGGGCGATCCGGACGAGCCCTATTGGCGCGACCCGGCCATGGGCGAGGTCAGCTACAACGGCCAGACATTCTCCGCCGACTGGAGCGGCGTCGGCGACTATCGCGAGGCGATGCGCATCCGCAACTTCTCGGCCCATGCGATGGTCATCTTCGTCACCCCCTATGCCAATTCCTGGCACGCCTATGCCAGCAACGGCCGGGTGACGCTCGCCAACAAGAACAACTGGGGCGGCTGGGGACGCGGCACCATCGACGCGATCACCGCCCACGAGACCAGCCATCTCTTCGGCTCGGCCGACGAATATACCGGCAGCGGCACGCCGTGTTCGAGCTGCGAGACGACGCACGGCTGCGACAACATCCCGAACGGCAATTGCGGCGCCTGCAGCCATCCGCACCAGGACTGCATCATGGACGGCAATTCGCGGCGGCTCTGCGGCTATACCCGGGGCCAGATCGGCTGGTCCCATATCTTCGTCGAGACCACCACCGCCGACGAGCTGTGGGCCGGCACCGACGACGACGTGTGGCTCGACATCGGCGATCGCGACTTCGTCCTCGACACGCCGGATCACGACGACCGCGAGCGCAATGCCAGGGAAGGTTATGCGCTCTGGGCGCCCACGGTGCAGCGGAGCGACATCAAACGCATCCTCATCCGCAAGAGCCCGGACGGCTTCGCCGGCGGCTGGAAGCTCAACCGGGTCCGGACCTGGTACCGCGGGTCATTGATCTGCGATGTCGACCGCATCAACACCTGGCTCGAGGACGATCACCGGGTCTGGGTCGGGTGCATCTCGGACCGCGCCATCGTCTCGAGGCTGCGGGTGGAGATAAGCACCGCCAACGTGATGTGGGCCGGGACCGACGACGACGTCACCCTGACGCTTGGCGGAAGGAGCTGGAATCTCGACAACGAGGACCACGACGATTTCGAGCGGGGGAATACCGACACCTTCGACCTCGATCCGGGCCTCGGGCTCCACGAGTCGGATATCCACTCGGTGCGCATCCACAAGTCGTCGGACGGGATCGCCGGCGGCTGGAAGCTGAAGGGCGTCCGCATCGTCGTCAACGGCCACGAGATCTACAACAAGCAGTCGATCAACAAGTGGCTCGAGGACAACGACCGGACCTGGACGGACACGATCTGAGCGGCGGGCCGGGGGCGTGCGCGGCCTTCCGGGCTATTCCTTCCTCAGGCGCCCGGCGACGAATGCAACGAAGGCGCGGGCGCGGGCGCTCGCCTGCCGCCCGCCCGGATACAGCGCCCAGAGATCGACAGGCGGCAGCGACCAGGCGGTCAGCACCTCACGCACCCGTCCCTCGGCGAGATCCCGGCCGAAGCCCCATTCCGAGCCGATCGTGTAGCCAAGGCCTGCCAGCACGGCGGCGCGCACGCCCTCTGCCGCGGAGACCCGCACGCGGCCGGACGGAGCGATGCGCACGCTTTCCGCGCGGCGCGCGAAGGTCCATGCGAGCGGGCCACGTTCGATCGACAACACGATCGCCTCGTGCCGCTCGAGGTCGCTCGGGTGCTCCGGCGTGCCGGACAGGGCGAAGTAGGCGGGCGTGCCGACGACCACTCTTCGTCTGCTGGCGATCGTGCGGCCGGCGAGGGAGGAATCGGGCTGCGGGCCGAGGCGGAGCGCCAGGTCGACACCTTCCTCGACGAGATCGGTGGTCTGGTCGTCCATGACCAGATCGAGCTGGAGCGCGGGATGCAGCGCCAGAAAATCGGGCATAAGCGGGATCACGTGCATGCGGCCGAAAGTGACCGGCATCGACACGCGCAAGCGGCCGCTCAGGCCGGTGTCGGCATTGCGGGCGGCGATCTCGGCTTCATCGGCCTCCTCGATGGCGCGTACGGCGCGTTCATAGAAGCGCTGCCCGGCATCGGTGGCGGAGAGGCCGCGCGTGGTGCGGGCGATAAGGCGAACGCCCAGCTCGGCCTCGAGGCGGTTGATCGTCTTGGAGATGGCGGGCTGCCCGACCCGCAGATGCCGGGCTGCGCCGGAGAAGGACCCGGCGTCGATCACCTGCACCAGGGTCCGCATCGCCGCGAGCCGATCCATCTATTCCTCATGGTCATAAGCGATATGGCATCATGCGCCGTAGCGGCTGCAAATGGAATAATTAAGTCTCAGCCTTCCACACACCCAGGAGGTTGAGATGAACAGATTGAAGGGCAAGGTCGCGATCGTGACCGGGGCGGGCAAGGGCATCGGCGCGGCAATTGCGAAGGGTCTTGCCGCGGAAGGCGCCTCGGTTGTCGTCAACTACGCCAACAGCAAGACGGCGGCGGAGGAGACGGTGGCCGCCATTACCGCCATGGGCGGCAAGGCGATCGCGGTTCAGGCCGACGTGTCGAAGGCCGGCGAGGTCGAAGGGCTGTTCGAGGCCGCGAAGTCCGCGTTCGGCGCGCCGAACGTGCTCGTAAACAATGCGGCTGTCGGCGCCTTCAACAGCTTCGAGGGCTATTCGGAGGCCGACTACCGGACGATCTTCGACGCCAATGTCCTCGGCACGATCAACACGTCGAAGGCTGCCATCCGCACATTCCCCGAGACCGGCGGGTCGATCGTCAACATCAGCACGATCTCAAGCCAGAATCCGGTACCGATGACGAGCTTCTATTCGGCCAGCAAGGCCGCGATCGACACGCTGAGCCTGGCGCTTGCCAAGGAACTCGGCGGCCGCAACATCCGCGTCAACACGGTGGCGCCGGGCTACACCGATACCGACCAGACGGCCATGATGCGGGAAACCGACTTCGGCAAGGGCCTGATCTCCGCCGTGCCGCTTGGCGGTCGACTGGGCCAACCCGAGGAGATCGTGCCGAGCGTCGTCTTCCTCGCTTCCGATGAATCGGGCTGGCTGACCGGGGAGCGCCTTCACGCTTCGGGCGGCGTCCACTAGGGGCGCCAGACACAAGATCGTAGTTGCATGGCCGGTGCGGACCCGCGCCGGCCATGAACCCGCCCTCACAGATGGTCGGCTTCGGTTTCCTCGCAGGAATAGCCGAGCATCGTCAGGCCCTCCTCGAGATAGTCGCCGAGGAGCGGCATGCCGAGGAGATAGCGCGCGGTCTTGTTGTTGTGCTCCGCCGCCGCTTCGGCGCGGACGTCCGGCCAGTCGTCGGCGGTGTAGTCGCCGCGGCCGAGCCAGGCGAGGGCGACCAGGTCGATCTGCGCGTCGACATCGAGGCCGAAGATCGCCGCCCTTATCTCCTGCTGGACCGGATCGTCGGGATGGTCCTCGAGGACGGCAAGGTCCTTGTCGTCGGTCGCGTTCGAGGCGGCGTCGGGCTCGGTGACCGCGTCCTTGACGTCGAATTCGCGCGCCTTGACGATCAGGAAGCACACAGTATCGGGCGAGATCGTCAGGGGAACGTCCCCCGGCTCGATGTCTTCTCTGGTCTTGGTCATCGTCCCGTCTGGCCTCCGGATATGTCGAAACTTCGGGCAAGTACCTAGAGGCAGCCTTGCGCCAGATCAACGGGCCGGATGGTCACGCCGCCGGCGGCGTCCAGTTGACCGCCCAGCGGCTGGTTTCCGGCACCGCGATGCCGGTACCGTGCGGGTCGCGCTGCATCGACAGGAAGTCCGGCAGCGTTGGCGCGACCGCTTCCGCCCACATCGCCTCGACATCGGCGAAGGAGGAGAGGCGGGTCGTCGGCGACAGGCGGTCGAACTCGGCGACGAGCTCCGTGGCCGTGGCGGCGAGGAAGGCGACCTGCCGCTCGACCATCGCCTGGCCGGCGAGGCGGTTCGCCTCATAGGCGTCCGGTCCCATGGCGAAATGCGGCCCGGGCGCGTCCTTCGGCGGCAGCCGCGAGATGTCGACCGCGGCGGGCTCCAGTGCCCAGAGCTGCGACGTCTCGATTCTGCCGGCATGGTCGCCATGGATATTGCCGTCGCCGTCGAAGCCGGCGGTATCGGCCTCGAAGTCCGCGAGCGAATAGAGCCGGGCGCCGACATAGGGCTGGGCGAGGTCGAGCAGCGTCTTGAGGTCGCGATAGTTGACGCCGTAATGGCCGGTGATCAGCACGACCGCCTTGAAGCCGAGCCGGTCGGCGATGCGCAGGTGCCAGCAGACCGTCCTGAAATGATGCCAGGGCGGCACCGCCGACAGCCAGTCGCGCTTGACCTCGCCGATCATGTCGAGCGCCCAGATCGCATAGTCGCCGATCTCGTGGATATGGCCGTAGTCCGGCGGGGCGACGATGCCGCCATGCCGGCGGGCGGTGAGGCAGGCGATCGCATGTGCCTTCAGCGCGTCGAGCCCGACGGCGTTCTGCGGCCCGTGCGGCTCGCAGAGCCCGTAGGTCTGGTACAGCACCGGCCAGTCGGCGAAGCGCCGCTCGAGCTGGTCGGGAAACATCCGTTCCCAGCGGACCTCGTCGAATACCGCCTCGCCATAGTCGTCGCGCATGCCCTTCACCCTCCCGTTCGGCTCGCCCGGTCCGCGCGGCCGGCGGCCGGCGCCATATTAGCCGATCGGCGGGCGACGGACTCAACCGCCGCGGTATTTGTGCTAAGGAACGCCGGGAGCCGCGCGACCGCCGCGCCATCCCGGAACGGGAGGACATCGCTCGTCGTGAGCCAGGGACCGGACAAGCCGCAGGATTCCGACCGGCGCAGGGCCGGCAATCCCTTTGCCGGGACCGGCCACCTGCTTTCCCTGATCATGTCGGGACGGGCCTCGTCGCGAGCCGGCCTTGTCGAGGCGACGCAGCTTTCACGCGCGACGGTTTCCCAGCGGCTCGCCTATCTGTTCGATGCCGGCCTTGTCGCCGAGGCCGACGAGACCCTGCCGAGCGGCGGCCGGCCGGCCCGCGCCCTGCGGCTCAACACCGATTTCGGCATGGTGCTTTCCGCCGATATCGGCGAGCACGAGGTCCGGGTCGGGGTGACCGACCTCCGCCCGGCGGTCATCGCCCAGACGATAACCGCCTTCGACCTCAGGCGCGGACCGGTGGAGACGCTCGGTTTCATCGCCGACCAGGCCGAGGCGCTGCTTAGGAAGATCCGGCAGCCGAAGGAGAAGGTGCTCGGCATCGGCCTTTCCCTGCCGGCGCCGGTCGATTTCGCCGCCGGCCATGTCGTCGGGCCGTCGATCATGACCGGGTGGGACGCCTTCGATATCCGCGGCTGGCTCGGCACCCGGCTCGGTGTCGCGGTGGTCGCCGACAACGACGTCAACCTGCTCGCCCTCCACCAGCATCGCACCGCCTGGCGCGGCGTCGGCGATTTCTTCTTCGTCAAGGCGGGCACCGGCATCGGCGCGGGTTTCTACGCCGGCGGCGGCATCTACCGGGGCGCCGACGGGGCGAGCGGCGACATCGGCCATATCCAGCTCGGTTCGGCCGACGGGCCGCTCTGCCGCTGCGGCAAGCGCGGCTGCGTCGAGGCGCGGGCGGCGGGCTGGGCGATCGCCCGGGACCTCCGGGCGCAGGGGATCGAGGCTCGCGACGCGAAGGACGTGGTGGCGCTGGCCGAGCTCAACCGGCCGGAAGCGGTGACCCTGGTTCGCCGCTCCGGCCAGGTCATCGGCGAGGCGATCGCCGACGTCGTCTCGATTCTCAACCCGCGGGTCATCGTCGTCGGCGGGACGCTGGCGCGGACCCGCGACCACCTGCTCTCCGGCATCAAGGAGCTCGTCTACCAGCGCTGCCTGCCGCTGGCGACGCGGAAGCTCCAGATCACCCTCGCCCGCCCGCACGAGCATGACGGGCTGCTCGGCGCGGCGCTGCTGACCATCGATTCCCGTCTCACGCCGGAGCTTGTCGACCGGATGCTGGCGGCGGGTCCCGGCCATGGCGCCGACCGGTCCGCCGGCACGGCGAGCCGCGACCGGCCGGCAAGTTTTGTCTAAAACTAGACAATACTGAATCAGTATCTGCTTGATTCGAGACAGAAGCTTCGGCACATTCAGTCAGGCAAACGCTCGCGGTTTGCCTTGGGAGGACCCTCGCGAGCAACGAAAAGTGCCAATGGTGCGGGGCGTTACCGCCGCGCGCCGGTGGTTGGAAAACCCTTTTTCTGGGAGGAACCGGAAATGAAAAGCTTGAAAAGCCTGAAATGGACGGCGGCGGGCGTCGCGCTGGCCCTTGTCGCCGGCATCGGTTCGGCGAGCGCCGAGGACGTCCTGGTCGGCCTGATCACCAAGACCGACAACAACCCCTTCTTCGTCAAGATGCGCGAAGGCGCCCAGGCCAAGGCCGACGAGCTCGGTGTCGAGTTCCAGGCTTTCGCCGGCAAGTATGACGGCGACAACGACACCCAGGTCGCCGCGGTCGAGAACCTGATCTCGGCCGGCGCCAAGGGCATCCTGATCACGCCGAGCGACACCAAGGCGATCGTCCCGACGATCCAGAAGGCGCGCGAAGCCGGCGTGCTGGTCATCGCCCTCGACACGCCGCTCGACCCGATCGACGCGGCCGATGCGACCTTCGCCACCGACANNNNTCAAGGCCGGCGAGCTGATCGGCGAGTGGGCCGCCGGCACCCTCGGTCCGGAAGGCGTCGAGAAGGCCAAGATCGCCTTCCTCGATGCGCTGGAGCAGCAGCCGACCGTCGACGCGATGCGCGACCAGGGCTTCATGAAGGGCTTCGGCATCGACATCAAGGATCCGAACCGCTACCTCGACGAGGATGATGCCCGGATCTGCGGTCATCAGTATGGCCAGGGCGCCGAGGACGGCGGCCGCACCGGCATGGAGAACCTTCTCCAGAAGTGCCCGGACATCAACGTGGTCTATACCATCAACGAGCCGACCGCGGCCGGCGCCTGGGAAGCGCTCAAGGCGGTGGGCAAGGATGACGGTTCGGTGCTGGTCGTGTCGGTCGACGGCGGCTGCCCGGGCGTCAAGAATGTCGAGGCCGGCGTGATCGGCGCGACCTCGATGCAGTTCCCCCTGCTGATGGCGGCGCTCGGTGTCGAGGCTGTTGCCGAATACGCCAAGTCCGGCAAGAAGCCCGAGCCGAGCCCGGGCCTCGACTTCTTCAACACCGGCGTGTCGCTGATCACCGACAAGCCCGTCGATGGCGTTCCGTCCGAGACCTCGGCGGAAGGCCTGACCAAGTGCTGGGGCTGACCTTCCTCCCGACGCCGCCGGTCTGACCGGCGGCGCATTCGGGGAGGGCGATCCCAAGCACAGGTCGCCCTCCCCTTTTCCTACCCGGCATTCCGGGCTAACCGAGACACGTGCCGCTGCCTGAACGGGGCGGAACGGGAAACACCTCGAACCGCGCCAGACCTATGACACGCAAGGGCATACTTACCGGCGGGACCTGGTGCGTCGACCGGAACCTGCTGGTCGACAACTGGCCGGCCGAGAACGGCCGTGCCGACATCCTCGAGGCGGACCAGGCCGGCGGCGGCTCCGGCTGCAATCTCGCCATCGACATCCACAAGCTCGATCCCGGGATACCGGTGGCGACAATAGCGCTGGTCGGCGACGACGAGGACGGCCGCTTCCTGATGAAGCTCGCCGACGACAATGGCGTCGAGCGGTCGCGGATGCAGACGACCGGCGAGGCCAAGACGGATTACACGATTGCCTTCGCTTCGCTGCCGACCGGCCGGCGGACGCATATCAGCTATTTCGGCGCCAGCAACCTGCTGACGCCCGACCATTTCGACTTCACCGGCCTCGACCACCGGATCTTCCATCTCGGCCTGCCGGGCGTCCACGAGATCATGGATTCGCCCTGGCAGGGCGACGCCAATGGCTGGGTCGCGACGCTGAAGAAGGCGCGGGCCGCGGGGATGACGACGAATCTCGAGCTCGCCAGCATCGCCGGCGAACGCAATGCCGCGCTGGTCCGGCCATGCCTGCCGCATCTCGACCTGCTCGTCGT
Source organism: Bauldia sp. (assembly GCA_020442095.1). Next base: position 1,080 of record JAGRKY010000242.1, on the reverse strand, counting down.
CAACGATGCCGAGATCGGCGGGATCGCCGGGATCGAGACGATCCGCGACGGCAGGACCGACCCGGAGGCCTGCGTCACCGCGGCGAAGAAGGCGCTCCGTCTCGGCACGCCGCAGCTGGTGTCGGTGCATTTTCCCGAAGGCGGCGTGGTCGTCACCCGCGACGGCGGTATCGTCCGCCGCCCGTCGGTGCGGATTCCGCCCGACGAGGTCGCCGGCGCCAACGGCGCCGGGGATGCTTTCGCCGCCGGCTTCCTCTATGGCTTCCACCAGGGCTGGGAGGTCGAGCGCATCCTGATGCTCGCCCATGCCGCGGCGGCCGCCTCGCTCCGCCAGATATCGACGACCGGGGCAATCGCGCCCTGGGCCGAATGCCTCGCTCTCGCCGACCGCTGGGGGTGGCGCGAGTCATTCGAATGAAGCCTTAGCCTGCCAATCCGGCGCAGGGGCCCCGGGCGCGCGCCCCTCGCAGCCGATCCGACCGAACCCGTACGCCCAGGAGTCCGCCATGCCCATCCTCGACAAGAAGCTCGCAAGCATCCAGGCCGGCAATTACACGCCGGCCGACTTCATCATCGCCGACGCCAAGGACGGCGATATCGGCTTCGGCCGTGCGGCGCCGGTCGCCGATCCCGACAAGCCGGGCACCCACACCCCCCGCGAGACTCACCTCCAGGCGATCCGCGAGATGACCGAATCCGGCCTCGTCGACATCATGCTGATGTCGGCCTCGACCGCGGAACGGCTGTCGAAGGAAGGGCTTTTCTCCGACAGCGAGGTGACCCCGGCGATCCGCCTCAACGATACCACCGACATCTGGTCGGCCCGCGGCGGACGCTACAAGGAAGAGCCGTCCCGCCATCACCGCACCGCGCGCGTCGACCAGGCGCGGCACATCGCCGACATCGGGCTCTATTCGATCACCTTCTCGAACCAGCGCGACATCGATGCCGAGAATGCCGAGGCCTATTCGGCCTTCCGCGCCGATGCGGCCGCCCACAAGATGCGCCACTTCCTCGAGATCTTTAACCCGGCCTTCGACATCAACCTCGCGAATGGCGCCGACATCGGCTCCTTCATCA
>JAGRKY010000241.1 GCA_020442095.1 Bauldia sp. | reverse complement strand
CGTCGCCGAGCACGGCGGTATGCAGACGGTCGCGGATCAGGGCGACGGTTTCGGCGTCGAGCGGTGGTTTCGGCATGGTCGTCTCCCCGATGGTTTTGTCGCGCAGTATGCGAACGATTCCCGCCGTGTCGAGGTCGCTCTGCGCGGCCCGCCTGATTCGGCGGGACCTTCCTGTTTCGGCAGGACTTTCCGAATTGTCGTGTCGCGCGCCCAAGGGCATCGTGACCCGGTCTCTTTTTCCCCTGTCGGCCGCGTCGGCTTCATAGCGGGGACGAGCGGTCAGATCGATGACGTCCTCGGCCCGGGAAGACGTCCGCCGTCGCAGGACGGCTTGTCGCCTGGTGTTGACTTTTCGAATTAGAAAATGTTCATAACATGCTGTAGATAAAGGAACATACGAAAGCGATGCCTGGCCTCGCAATGCTGCGTCACGCCGCGCCGCCGCGTGGGCCGAGGCGGGGCAGGGAGAGGGGCGTCGGGCCTTCCCTGCGAGACGTCGTGCAGACCGGCGCGGCCCGGGTCGACGCACCCCGCCGCCGGACAGCCGTTTAAGGTTGATTCATCCCCCCGCCTGTTTAATAACCTTTCCTGTTGGGTGGGACCAAAGGGGCGTGGTGATACTCTCGCATTCGCGCATAACGACCGGCTTGTCGTCGGGCAGCTGCATCCGTTTCCCGGAAGCAGGGCCTGTCGCATGCTGATCCGTCGCCGGATCCTTTCTGGCGGTCGGGCGGGGGTTCTCGCCCGGGCAGTGGCGATCGCGACGGCCGTCGGTGTGCTCGCATCCTGCTCATCGTCGCCATCGGGTCCCGCGACCAAGTTCAGCGAAGCCGCCTATGGCGTGAAGGCGAGCCCCAAGGTCGCCTCCGGCTCGCGGATTCCTAAGGGCGGCGGCACGGCGATGGTCGGCAAGCCCTACCGCGTCGCCGGCAAGACCTATGTCCCGCGCGACCAGCCCAACTATTCGAAGACCGGTCTCGCTTCCTGGTACGGCCCGAACTTCCATGGTCGCAAGACCGCCAATGGCGAAGTCTTCGACATGAACGACCTGACGGCGGCGCATCCCACCCTGCCGCTGCCGAGCTATGTACGGGTGACCAACCTGTCGAACGGTCGCTCGGTGGTCGTTCGCGTCAACGATCGTGGTCCCTTCTCCAGCAACAGGATCATCGACGTCTCGGCCCAGGCCGCCGCGATGCTCGACTTCAAGCGGGCAGGGACCGCGAAGGTTCAGGTCGACTATGTCGGCCCGGCCCGCATGGACGGGCATGACCGGCAGATGCTGATGGCGACCTATCAGGGGCCGGCGGACGCCAAGCCTCAGTCGCGGTCGCTGTTCGCGTCGCTGAAGCCGCGGCGGACCGAACCGCAGCAGCCGATCGTCGTCGCCTCGCGCCAGCCGGTGGCGCCCACCCGTAGCCTCGCGCTCGCCCCACCCGAGCCGGCATCCGCCTTCGACGATCCGATCGGGCCGCTGATCCTGAAATCCGGTTTCGTCTCCTCCTATGCGGAGACCAATCGTTTCACGCCGGCGCATGAGGCCGCGGCCAGCCTCGCGGCGGGCGAGACCCCGGCGCATCTCGCGGCCTTCTCGAAGACCGCCGCGCCGTCGACGTCCCCGGCGGTCGCCACGATCCAGCTTGGCGTCTTCCTCGAGCCGACCAACGCGGCCCGCGTCGCGAAGGACTTCTCGCGCTACGGCAAGGTCGTCACCACCGAGCAGCAGCGCGACGGCCGCAGCCTGCGCATCGTCCAGGTACTGGTCAATGATCCCGCCATCGCCCCGGATTCTGTGATCAAGGCCGCTGCGGCGACCGGCCTTTCTGGCGCTTTCGTCGTTTCCCGTTAAACTGTTCCTCACCGTTCTTCGCGGTTCGCAGTGTGCCTCGCGGCGAGGCTTGCGTCCCGCGGCAAGAGGCAGTGCGGAATGGCGTTGTTCTTTGATTTCCTGACGGCACCCGGTCGCTTGCGGGTGGCCGTCGCGTTGTTGCTCGCAGCCCTGATCGGGGCGGGCGCCGTGGCGGTGCCCGTCGCCGCCCAGGATTTCGAGACGCCGGCGAAGCAAGCCTTCCTCGTCGACTACGACACCGGCACGGTGCTCTACGAGAAGGATGCGGACGTCCGCTTCCCGCCGGCCAGCATGGCCAAGCTGATGACCATGGCGGTCGTCTTCAAGGCGATCGAGGAGGGGCGGCTCTCCAGGGACCAGGAGTTCAAGGTTTCCGAACATGCCTGGCGGACCGGCGGTGCGGTCGCCGGCGGTTCCACGATGTTCGCCGAGCTCAATTCTTCAATCCGGGTCGAGGACCTGATCCGCGGCGCGATCGTCCAGGCCGGCAACGATTCCACCATCATCCTCGCCGAGGGCATGGCGGGAAGCGAGGATGCCTTCGCCGACCTGATGAACGAGGAAGCCGCGGCGCTCGGGATGGACAATTCCCATTTCGCCAATCCGAGCGGGCTTCCGAATCCCGACCACTATGTCACCGCCCGGGACATGGCGACGCTCGCGATCCACCTGATCCGCGACTTCCCCGACTTCTATCCGATCTTCAGCGAGGAGGCCTTCACCTGGAACAAGATCTTCCAGCGCAACCGTAACCCGCTCCTCAGCCTCAATATCGGCGCCGACGGCCTGATCACCGGCTTCACCGAGGGCTCGGGCTACAGCCTCACGGCCTCGACCGTCCGCGACGGCCAGCGGCTGGTCGCGGTCGTCGCCGGTCTCGGCTCGGTGAAGGAGAGGGAGGCGGAGGCGCGGAAGCTGATCGAGTGGGGCTATCGCGCCTTCGAGCCGGTCCGGCTCTTCAAGGAGGGCGAGGAGATCGCCCGGGTCCGGGTCTTCGGCGGCGCTTCGTCGACGGTCGCCGTGGTCAGCCACGAGCCCGTCACCCTTCTCCTGCCGGTCGGCATGACCGATCGTCTCAAGGCCGAGGTCGTCTATCGCGGTCCCCTGCCGGCGCCGGTCGAGGCCGACAAGGAGGTCGGCTATGTCAGTTTCACCACCGCCGAGGGATTGAAGAAGCAGCAGCCCGTCTACACCGCGGAACCGGTCGGTATCGGCTCGATGCCGCAGCGTGCCCTCGACGGTCTGCAAGAGCTTCTTCTCGGCTGGTGGTAGCCGGCCGGTTTGTCTATATCCGCACGCATGGCCGGGAAGTTCATCACCTTTGAAGGCGGCGACGGGGCCGGCAAATCGACCCAGATTCGTCGGCTGGCCCGCCGGCTGGGTGAACGCGGCATCCGCGTTGTCGAGACCCGCGAGCCGGGCGGCACGCCGACCGCCGAAGCGATCCGCAAGGTACTCCTCACCGGCATGGCCAAGTCGCTCGGCCCCGAGGCCGAGGCGATCCTCTTCGCCGCGGCGCGCGCCGATCATGTCGACCACCTGATCCGCCCGGCGCTGGCCTCCGGCGAATGGGTGCTCTGCGACCGCTTCTTCGATTCCACCCGGGTCTACCAGGGCGCGGTCGGCGGTGCGCCGGCGCGCGAGATCGACGCGCTGGAGCGGGCAGCGGTCGGCCGTTCCCGGCCGGACCTCACCTTCATCCTCGATCTTCCGGCCGAGACCGGGCTTCGCCGGGTCAGGGCGCGGCTCGCCGAATCCGGCGGCGAGCCCGACCGCTTCGAAAGCGACGAAGTCGCGCTCCACGAAGGCCGCCGGCAGGCTTTCCTCGAGATCGCCGCGAAGGCGCCGGAGCGCTGCGTCGTCATCGATGCCGCGCGGCCCGAGGACGCGGTCGCCGAAGACGTCTGGCGCGTGGTCGCGTCGCGCCTGCTCGAAAAGGTCGCGTGATCGTGGCCGCCGCCGCCGACCCGCAGGACGTCCCGCGCATCGACCGGCTCGACGGCTGGCCGCTGCCTGACAGCCAGTCCGAGTGGTTCGGCGATCCGGCCGTGGAGACGACGCTCCTCGATGCCTATCGCGGCGGGCGGATGCATCACGCCTGGCTGATCGGCGGGCCGAAGGGGATCGGCAAGGCGACGCTCGCCTATCGCTTCGCCCGTTTCGTCCTCGCCCATCCCGACCCGCAGTCCGCCGAGGTCGCGGCCGCCACGAGCCTCGCCATCCCGCCCGACGCGCCGGTCTTCCGCCGTGTTGCGGGCCGCGGCCATCCGAACCTCCTGGCGCTCGAGCGCCCCTACCGGGAGGACCGCAAGCGCTTCCTCACCGACCTCAACGTCGACGAGGTCCGCCGCACCGTCTCCTTCTTCGGCTCGACCGGGGGGGAGCAGGGGTGGCGGATCGCGGTCGTCGACCCGGCCGACGAGATGAATGCCAGCGCCGCCAACGCGCTCCTCAAGGTGCTCGAGGAGCCGCCGCGGCGCTCGCTTTTCTTCGTCATCTCCCATGCGCCCGGCCGGCTCCTGCCGACGATCCGCTCGCGCTGCCGGCGGATCGAGCTCTCGCCGCTTTCGGATGCTGCGATCGCCGGGGCGATCCGGGCGTCGCGGCCGGGCGAATTCGACGACGATGACATCGCCCTCGCGGCGTCGCTCTCCGAGGGAAGCCTTCGCCGGGCGATCCTGCTCCTCCAGGAGGATGGCATTGCCGGCTATCGCCAGTTCGCCGCCTTTGCCGCGACGCTGCCCAATGCCGATGTCGGGGCGATGCATGCGCTGGCCGACGCGGTCTCGAAGCGCGGCGCAGACGACGCCTATGACGGCTTCCTCGACACCGTGCGCGGCTGGCTCGGCCGGCGGGTCAGGGGCGAGGGGGAGCCGGCGGGCGAGCCCGCCCCCACCGGCGTCGCCACCCGGCTGCCGCTTGCCAGATGGGCGGAGGTATGGGAGAAGGTCACCGAAACCTCGGCCGAGGCCGAGGCGCTCAATCTAGACCGCAAGCAAGTCGTCCTGTCCATTCTGATGTCATTCGCCCAGGCCACACGAATGTGACTTCGCCACGGCGGCCGCTGATCGCGGTCGCGACAAGCCTTTCCTTTGTCGAAGCAACCTGGCGAGACGGCAATGAGTGCCCCCAAATACTATCTGACGACAGCGATTTCCTATCCGAACGGCGCGCCGCATATCGGCCATGCCTATGAGGCGCTCGCCACCGACGCGCTTGCCCGCTTCATGCGCCTCGACGGCTATGACGTCTTCTTCCTGACCGGCACCGACGAGCACGGCATCAAGATGCGCCAGACGGCGCAGCGCGAGGGCGTGACGCCGCGCGGGCTCGCCGACCGCAACACGCCGCTCTTCCAGAAGATGGTCCGCGAGCTGAACTGCTCGAACAACGACTTCATCCGCACCACCGACCCGCGCCACTATGCTTCCTCGCAGGAGATCTGGCGGCGGATGGCGGCGGCCGGCGATATCTACAAGGGCAGCTATGCCGGCTGGTATTCGGTCCGCGACGAGGCCTATTACGCCGAGTCCGAGACCGAGGTGAAGGACGACGGCGTCCGCTACGGGCCGCAGAACACGCCGGTCGAATGGGTCGAGGAGGAGAGCTACTTCTTCCGCCTCTCGGCCTATCAGGAGCCGCTGCTCGCCTATTACGAGGCCAATCCCGATTTCATCGGGCCGGACGAGCGCCGCAACGAGGTGGTCAGCTTCGTCAAGGGCGGCCTTCGCGACCTCTCGGTGTCGCGGACGACCTTCGACTGGGGCATTCCGGTTCCGGACGATCCCCGTCACGTCATGTATGTCTGGGTCGACGCGCTCACCAACTACATCACCGGCGCCGGCTTCCCGGACAACGACGAGACCTTCGATCGCTACTGGCCGGCGGACCTCCACGTCATCGGCAAGGACATTGTCCGCTTCCACGCGGTCTACTGGCCGGCCTTCCTGATGTCGGCGGG
>JAGRKY010000240.1:1260-2759 GCA_020442095.1 Bauldia sp. | reverse complement strand
CACGACCAGGTCGAGGCGATGACGATGGGCGAGCGGATCTGCATCATGAAGGACGGCGACATCGTCCAGGTCGGCGCGCCGATGGAGGTCTACCGCAATCCGGCCGACACCTTCGTCGCGAGCTTTCTCGCGACGCCGCCGATGAACCTCTTTCCCGGCCGCATCGAGGGCGACTCGGACGGTCTGGTTGCGATCGTCGAAACCTGCCGGCTGCCGATCCCCGCAGCTTATCGGGACGCCTATGCGAGCCACGCCGGCAAGCCGGTGATCGTCGGGATGCGGCCGGAGGACTTCCATCGCGCCGCGGTCGGGGATGGCCGGACGGCGCCGGTGGACGTCGTCACCATCGCGACCGAAGTCCTCGGACCGGAGGTGATCCTGGTCGGCAACTTTGCCTCGCCTTCCGGGCCCGAGGTTCATATCCGCATGCCCCGCGACTTCCGGGCAAAGCCCGGCGAGGTGGTGGCCCTCCATTTCGATCTTCCCGAAATCCAGGTCTTCGATCCTGGCACGACTCGCGCACTGGCGCGACCAACCCTTCCCTGAACGGAGCTTTCCATGCTCAAGCAAACTTTTGGAAGCGACAAGCCGATTGTCGCGATGATCCATTTCCCGCCGCTGCCCGGCACGCCGCTCTACGACCCCGATGGCGGCATGCAGAAGATCATCGACAGTGCCGCGCATGACATCGAGGCGCTGCAGTCCGGCGGCGTCGATGCGATGATGTTCGGCAACGAAGGCGACCGGCCATACGTCTTGAAGGCATCGCCGGTGACCCTTGCCGCTTTCGGCTTCGCGGTCGGTGAACTCAAGCGGTCGATCACCGTGCCCTTCGGCGTGAACTATCTGTGGGACCCGGTGGCGAGCGTCGCGCTCGGCGTCGCGTCGGGCGCGCGCTTCGTGCGCGAGATCTTCACCGGCGTCTACGATTCCGATATGGGACTGTGGGCGCCGGATGCCGCCGGCGCGCTGCAGCTGCGCACCAATACGCGCCGGACCGGCATGAAGGTCATGTACAACATCAACGCCGAATTCGCGTCGCCGGTGGGCACCCGCACGCTTGCCCAGCGGGCGAAGAGCGCGGTCTTTGCCTCGCTTGCCGACGTCGTCCTGGTCTCCGGGCCGATGACCGGCGAGGCGGTCGAGGTCTCCAACCTCAAGGAAGCGAAGGAGGCCGTGCCCCATACACCGGTCTTCGCCAATACCGGCGTCAACATCGACAACGTCGCCGACATCCTGTCGATCGGCGACGGCGCCATCGTCGGCACGCATTTCAAGGTCGGCGGCGATACCTGGGCCGCGGTTGACGGCGATCGGGTGAAGCGCTTCATGGACCAGGTCGCGAAGTTGCGCTGAGGCATGCCGGTATTCCTCGGCCTCGACATCGGTACGACCTCGACGATCGGTATCCTGATCGATGACCGGGGCGGGACGCTGGCGACCGCGAAGCGGCCTTCCACCCTCCATTCCGACGATGCCAACTGGGCGGAGGAGGACCC
>JAGRKY010000240.1:0-1200 GCA_020442095.1 Bauldia sp. | reverse complement strand
GCGGATATCTCGGCGATCGGCGTCACCGGCATGCTGCCGGCGGTCATCCTCGTCGACGAGCGCGGAGAGGCCATCCGTCGCAGCATCCAGCAGAATGATGCCCGGGCGACGCGCGAGCTCGACGCTTTTTCCGCCGGGATGCCGGAGGAGGTGTTCCTCGAAATCACCGGCACCGGCTATAGCCAGCAGCTGGTCGGGCCGAAGCTGATGTGGCTCCGCGATCACGAGCCGGAGCATTTCGCGCGGGCGCGAGCGGTGGTGGGGGCGTCCGACTTCATCACCGCCAAGCTGACCGGTACCCTCCAGGTCGAGCATAACTGGGCGCTCGAATCGGGCTTCGTCAATCTCGCCACCGGTGCCTATGACGAGCGGCTGGTCGCGCTCGCGGGGATCGATCCCGCCTGGCTGCCGCCGATCCGCCGCAGCGAGGAGGTGGTCGGCGGGCTGCAGCCGGAAGCCGCGCGCCACCTTGGCCTGCCGGAAGGCGTGCCGGTCGTCGCCGGCTGCGCCGATCACGTCGCCTCTGCCTTCGTCTGTGGCGCATCGAGCAACGGCGACCTGGTGATCAAGTTCGGCGGCGCCGCCGACATCCTGCTGTCTTCGGACGCACCGGTGCGGGACCGCCGGCTGTTCATGGACTATCACATCGTCCCCGGCCTCTATTTCCCCAACGGCTGCATGGCCGCGGGTGGCAACCTGCTCAACTGGATCCTCGCCAATCTCGCCGGGGAAGAAGCGGCGCGGGCGAGGGCGGCCGGTGTCTCGCCCCATGCCTGGCTCGACCGCGCCGCGGAGAGCCGGCGTCCGGAACTCCTCTTCCTCCCCTATATCCTCGGGGAGAAGACGCCGCTGATGGATCCGCATGCGCGGGGCACCCTGGTCGGCCTCGGCCTCCATCACACCGTCGCGGACATCTGGCGCGCCGCGCTCGAAGGCATCGTCTTCGGCATGCGCCACCATGTCGATACCTTCCTCGAATGCGGGCTGACGGTGACCAACGTCCGTGCCGCCGACGGCGGCGCCGCCAGCGACCTGTGGCTGCAGATCGCCGCGGACGTGCTCGAACGTCCGGTCACGCGCATCGACCGGCATCCCGGTTCGAGCCTTGGTGCCGCCTTCGTCGCGGCGATGGGGACGGGCTTCCTCGACGACTGGTCGTTGATCCGGAGCTATGCCGAGCCCGGCCGGGTGTTCACGCCG
>JAGRKY010000019.1 GCA_020442095.1 Bauldia sp. | reverse complement strand
GGCGGCACCAGTTCCGGCAGGTCCCAGTCGAGCGTCACGCCGCCGAGCGCCGCGTCGAAGCTCTTCCGCGATACGCCGGCGGCCTGCGCCTCCGGCCAGATCTCATTGGCGAGGAAAGCCTGGAAATCGCGCTCCGTCGCCTTGCGGTCGACGGCGTGAGCGAGCCCCGTCGCCGCGACCAACGCCAGTCCGGCGAGGCAGAAGCGGCGCCAGCCGCGCTGCCAGACCGGCGGAGGCGCTTCGGTGTCGGATCGAGGCGTGGTCAGTCGGATGAGGATCGGCATCCGGCGAGGATAGCAGACCGATCCCGGCAATCGGAAGGCAAGGGTGTCGCCCCGCTCACATGAATGAGGCGACCGAATAGCCGAAGAGCATCCCGGCCATGATCCAGGTGAGGAAGGCGAGGGTGACAAAAGCGAAGAGGGTATTGGCCATGATGAAGTTCCGCCGCATTGATATTGTGGCGGAATCTTGCATTTCGTGGCGGTACCAAGGCTGAATGCCTTGTTGTCCACGGTTCAAACACCTTGCCAAAACCTTAAGGCCGGTCTCTTCGGGACGATTGCCGAGTTCGAGCTTCTGGGGCGTTGCTAGGGTCGGGGTCGCCCGGCAAAGGTGCAAGGTCCATCGGAACGAAAGGTGACGGTTCGCGTAACGGGCTCGCCGGTGTCAAACGCGACAGAAGTGTTGGTGTCGGTCTACTGGCGAGGGGATGGCGACAACGCCGTTTGGGCGTATGCCTGAAGGTAGTCGTAGATCGCGTAATCCGGCTGGAAGACCTGCATCAGTCGTTGGCGTTCCTTGTCAGTCAACTGCTCAACGAAATCCGCAGACCTCACTTTCGAAACACGGAACTGGGAATAGTGGCGCTCGATCATTGTCGGATCGACACCGCTGATATGGCACATCGCGTCAAGAAATTCGCCGGTGCGCTCGATCGGGGTGACGACGCCCAGGTTGTCTCGAATTGTCGCCAGATATTCCGGCGATTCGAAGAAGTGCACATAGTTCAATCGCAGGAGACGAACATTTTGCAGGGTGAAGTAGGCCGCGGACTTGAGCCGGTTGTCATCCGATATCAGGGCCAACATCCATTGGGACGGATCGGAAAAGAATGCGAAGGCCGCAGCCTCCCCGACTCTCCATGCAGGACCTAGCCCCGGTGCTCCCTCACGCAATCGAGTTTGAAATGCACTGACGAGGCGTTCGATCGGATCCCGTATCAGGAAATGGATTTTGATCTCTGGATGGAATTTCAGGATCTTTTTCGCCGTCCAGGCATGGCTCAGTCTGATGGGAACCCGTGCCCCTTCAACTTCCTTTGCGATCCCTGCCAGAAACCGGCCGACGCCCGATCCACCTGTCTTCGGGATGTGCAGGAAGCAATCGCTTTTTGATCTTTGGTTATGTTGCTGCAGATAGGCCGCAAAGGACCTCTTCATTCTGGCGCCCTCCGCGGTTGAATAATCATCGAGCAATAGCAGCCGCCGCTGTCCCGAGGACGGGCGTTATTGGGCAGTTACTAGGCGCTTACGCGGGGTCGCACAAGGCCGTGCACCTATAAAGGCCGGGCTTCCCTCCAGTTGAAGGAGAATGCGGGTCAGGAAGCCGCCGCCTTCTCCACCGCCTGTGCGCCGACCACGGCGAGTGCCGTCATGTTGAGGACACCACGCGAGGTGACCGACGGCGTGACGATATGGGCGGGCTTGGCGGCGCCGAGCAGGATCGGCCCGACATGCAGCGCCTCCGTCATCCCCTTCAGGACGTTGAGCGTGATATTGGCGGATTCGAGGTTCGGGAAGACGAGGAGATTCGCCTCGCCTTCGAGGCGCGAGGTCGGCATGACCCGATGGCGGAACGCCTGCGACAGGGCGGCATCGCCGTGCATCTCGCCGTCGACCTCGAGCTCCGGGTTGGTCCGCCACAGCAACTCGACAGCCGCCCGCATCTTGATCGCCGTGTCGATCTCCCGCGTGCCGAAATTCGATGCCGACAGCAGCGCGGCCTTCGGCTCGAGGCCGAAGCGGCGGATCTCGGCCGCCGCGAGCCGGGTCATCTCGGCGATCTCCTCGGCATCGGGATCGACCGTGACATGGGTGTCGGTGAGGAAATAGCTGCCGCGGGTATTGATCAGCAGGCTGAGGGCGGAGAAGGTCCGCGCGCCGGGTTTCAGCCCGATGATATGGCCGATGTCCCGGAGATGGCGGATGAAGCGGCCGCCCAGCCCGCAGATCAGCGCATCAGCGTCGCCGCGCTCGACCGCCAGTGCTGCGATGACCGTGGTGTTGGTGCGCACCACCATGCGGGCGGCTTCCGGGTCGATGCCCTTCCGTCCGACCTTGGAGAAGTAGAGCTCCGAATAGGCGCGGTAGCGGGGATCGTCTTCCGGATTGATGATCTCGCAGTCGCGCTCGAGCGAGAAGCGCAGGCCATAGCGCCGGCAGCGGACGTCGATGACGTTCGGGCGGCCGATCAGGATCGGCCGGGCGATGCCCTCCTCGATGGCGATCTGGGCGGCGCGCAGCACCCGCTCGTCCTCGCCGTCGGCATAGACGACCCGTTTCGGCGCCGATTTCGCTGCCGTGATCATCGGCTTCATGATCAGGCCGGAGCGGAAGACGAAGCGGTTGAGCTGGTCGAGATAGGATTCGAAATCCTCGATCGGCCGGGTGGCGACGCCGCTTTCCATGGCGGCGCGGGCGACGGCCGGCGCGATCTTGAGGATCAGGCGCTGGTCGAAGGGCGAGGGGATCAGGCTCTGCGCGCCGAAGGTCTCGGCCTCGCCGCCCGAGGCGCGGGCGACGACGTCCGACGGCGGCTCGCGGGCAAGGTCGGCGATCGCGGCGACGGCGGCATGCTTCATCGCCTCGTTGATCGTCGTCGCGCCGACATCGAGCGCGCCGCGGAAGATGTAGGGGAAGCAGAGGACGTTGTTGACCTGGTTGGGGAAATCGGACCGGCCGGTGCAGATCATCGCGTCGGGGCGGACGGAGCGCGCGAGGTCCGGCATGATCTCCGGCACCGGGTTGGCGAGCGCCAGGATCAGCGGCTTCTCCGCCATCTCTTCCAGCATCTCGGGCTTGAGCACGCCGCCGGCCGAGACGCCAAGGAAGATGTCCGCGCCGGGGATCACCTCGGCCAGAGTCCGCTTGTCGGTCTCCTGGGCATAGGCGGCCTTCCACGGGTCCATCAGGGTCTCGCGCCCCTTGTGGACCACGCCGTCGATGTCGGTGACCCAGATATTCGCCGGATTTGCGCCGAGCGAGACCAGCAGGTTGAGGCAGGCGATCGCCGCCGCACCGGCGCCCGAGGCGACGATCTTGACGTCGCCGATCGCCTTGCCGGCGAGCGACAGGGCATTCGCCACCGCCGCGCCGACGATGATCGCGGTCCCGTGCTGGTCGTCATGGAAGACCGGGATGTTCATGCGCTCGCGCAGCTTCGCCTCGATCGCGAAGCATTCCGGCGCCTTGATGT
>JAGRKY010000239.1 GCA_020442095.1 Bauldia sp. | reverse complement strand
GTCGGGATGGGAAGAGGGTCCATGCTGCCGACCAGGTCAACTTCCGAAACCGCATAAAACTGCGCCATAGTCGTTCTCCTCGTTTGCCGAATCCCGCCGCTCGGGAATCCGGATGCCTCCTTGGCCTGAGGCCGATGGCCTCGGTCGCGACATCAAACCACACCTGACACGGGTTGTCGCGCCAGGCGGCATTTCAGGTCCGCGGTTCCTTGTGGTCCGTCGCGGGGCCGGGCAGGAGAGCCTTGGAGCGGCCTGGTCTCGATCGACGGCTCTTCGCGGCTTGCCGCCCGGCCGTCGGCGGTCGAAAGCGTCGCAGCCTCCAAAACAGGCTTTGGCCGGCACACAATCGCTGGTACCGTTTTCGCGCCAGACAAGCTCCGGTAGTCCGCTGCGGCGGAGGTTGGGTTTGCGGCCACCTATGACATTGCTGGTTGGAATTCGGGGCTCGCGGGACGACTGCGTTCGGAAGGAGCGCGCGAATGGTCACGGTAACAACGATTGATCACCTGACGAATGTCGGGGACGTCGACGTCTCGTTCGGCGTCATTTCCGTAAATGGCAAGACGGCCTATGTCGCCCAGACTTTCGTGGCGACCGGGACGTCGCTGACGACAATCGAATACCTGATCGACGGTCAGCAGGAAGGCGGCACCAACGGCGCCGCGGTGAAATACAAGGTGCTGATCACCACGGTCGACGGTACCGGCGACGCGGTGAAGCCGAAGGCGGTGGTTTACGAGAGCGCGGTCCAGTCCGAGCCGATCGACAGCAACCATGCATTCCACCATGTGACGCTCGACACCGGCGGGATATCGCTCGTCGAGGGGCAGACCTATGCCATCGTCCTCGACGCCACAGCGACGACCGGCGCGAATTTCGTCGGGGCACACCTTGGCGCAAGTTACGACGCCCCCGCCGGTAGCGATTATGCCGGCGGGCACGTCTTTTACGAGGCCATCGTCTACCCAAGAGACCAGGCCTTCGCCCAGGACTGGACGGATTACGACAACCAGGATCTCGCTTTCCGGCTGACTTTCCTCGCCGCCAATCCCGGCGTCACGATCCGCGGGACGAAGAAGAACGACAAGATCACCGCGAGCCATACGGTGAAGGGCCAGCCCCTGCCGGGGGACAAGGACGACACGATCATCGGCAAGAAGGGCAACGACAAGCTGAGCGGACTGGGCGGTGACGACACGATCAACGGCGGCGCCGGCAGGGACAAGCTGAACGGCGGCGACGGGAACGACCTGCTGATCGGCGGAAAGGGCAGGGACATACTCACCGGCAAGGCCGGCAGCGATATCTTCGTCTTCAACGTTTCGCTCAAGCAGCCGCCCGACAAGGTCAAGGACTTCACGCCGGCGGACGACACCTTTCATCTCGCTCACCAGGTGTTCAGCGTCTTCGCGCCGGGCGCTGTGGCGGCCTCGTCGTTCCATGTCGGCAGCAAAGCCGCCGATGCCGACGATTACCTCGTCTACAATCCGGTGAACGGCCGGCTTTCGTACGATTCCGACGGCGCGGGCGGGCATAAGGCGATCGACATCGCTTTGCTTCACGCCAACCTGTCGCTGACCGCCGCCGACTTCGTCATCATCTGACGCCGGGTGCGAAGGGACCGCGATCGCGCGCGCGATCGCAACGGCCACGTTGCCGTCGGCGCGGATGTGCCTATATCTGCGCTACGCGCTGTCCCGTTCCGACCGCTGTGAGGCCGATTTCCTCGGCCAGATCCGCGATCATCCCATCCGCAAATCCAGCCACCCCTGCCGGCGCGAAGAGGCTCGTCCGATGACCATGCCCAGCCTGTTCGTCTCCCACGGCGGCCCGAATATCGTCCTCGACGACACCCCGGCGCGCGACTATCTGCGCGGGCTGGAGGGCCTGATCGGCAGGCCGAAGGCGATCGTCATCATGTCCGCCCATTTCGAGACCCGCGGCCCGGTCGTGGTCAGCGATCCGGCGCCCGGCATGATCTACGACTTCGGCGGCTTCCCCGACGAGCTCTACCGCATGGTCTATCCGGCGCCCGGCTCGCCGGAACTGGCGGCCCGCATCAAGGCGATGCTCGACGCGGCCGGCATCCCGGCGGTGCTCGCGCCGGAGCGCGGCTACGACCATGGCGCCTGGACGCCGATGATGCTGGCCTTCCCGGAGGCGGACATCCCGATCGTGCAACTGTCGATCGATCCGACCCGCGACGCCGCCTATCACTACGCGCTCGGCCGGGCGCTGGCGCCGCTCCGCGAAGAGGACATCCTGCTGGTCGGTTCGGGCCACATCACCCACAATCTGCGCGCCGTCTTCAACGCCATGCGGCGCGGCCTCGCGCCGGATCCGGAGATGGCGGGGAAGGTTTCAGCCTTCACCGACTGGTTCGCCGACGAATTCCGGAAAGGCGACAAGGAGGCGATCCTCCACTGGAAGGAGGAGGCGCCTTTCGTGCCCGAGAACCACCCGACCGACGAGCATCTGATGCCGCTCTTCTTCGCCTATGGCGCGGGGGGCGACGGGGCCGAGGCGGTGCGCGCCCACGATTCGAAGCAGATGGGTTTCTTCGCCTTCGATTCCTGGATGTTCCGCTAGATCGTCCGGTCCGCGGGGCGGGGGCATGTCTGCCGTTCTTTCTCCACGATTGCTGGTATGAATAGGCCATGGCCCGCGCCGGGCGGGCCGATCGGGAAGGCTTGCCGGATGACGCGAGGGGTCGCGACGATCGGACGGGAGACGGGCGAGGCGCCAGCCCTCGGCGCCGCCTATCTGCTCGCCGGCGGCATCGCGGTGATGGCGATGTTCCTGTCCTTCCATCCGCCGGCCCATGGGGTCGTACCCTTCCGGGCCTGTGTCCCGGCGGCGTCAGCCAATTCCTGCGGGGCAGACGGGGTCTTCGATCCCTTTCCCGCGCGCGCCTGAACGGCTCGCCTCGACGTCTTTTCCTGAGCGATTGCAACGCCTTGCAGCGATTGTGGCGAAGGTCACAGCGCCGCGCCCGCGTCGGCGTTAATGAAATCGTCATGGAACACACGGTCCGGCCAGGGAATTGACGGACCAGGTTCACCCCGACGGGGCACCGCCCCGGAAGACAGCAGGCAGGGGAGAGAGATCATGGCAAGGCATTTCGGCAAGGCACTCACCGTCGCGGCCGCTCTGGCATTTACCGCCGGGACCGCCGCCGTCGCGCTCGCCAGCATCCCCACCGGTGCCACCGTCGACGACGCGGTGCTGGACGAGGGCGCCGACTTCGAGGAGATGGCGATGGCCGCCCCGGTCGACGCCGGCACGCTGTTCGTCGCCGATGCGTCCGGTGCCGTACCGGCCTGCATGACCGACGAGGACGTGATCCAGCAGCTCCAGGCCGACCGCAACGAACTCGGCGGCGAGACCGTGATGCTCGCCGGCGGCCTCGAGCAGGCTTTCGCCGA
This sequence comes from Bauldia sp., assembly GCA_020442095.1. The sequence continues at coordinate 3,983 of JAGRKY010000239.1, read as the reverse complement.
CACCTGGCGCCGCCAGACCAGCAGCGACCTGGTCGAGGTCTCGAGCGTGCTCGCCCATGTCCTGCCGGAGGGCGACGTCAGCTTCGTCGACGTGGTCGAGATCGGCATGGACGGCTGCGCGCTGAGCCGGACCGTGATCACCGGCGACGACTGGCGCTACCTGCTGGTCCAGGCCGCCGGCGTCGAGGCCTGACCCGCACCGAATTTCCGTAATTCCCGAGAAGTCCCGCCCGTCTCCGCTCCCGGCCCCGTCAATCGGGGCCGGTGAGCGAGACGGGCGGTTTGCTCGTTCGTGCAGTAACAGGAATATAATCCTAATTATCGGGTTGACACCACAAGCACCATGCCTAGTATCCCAGCCGCCGAAGGCTACAAGCCCGAGGCTGGCGCGCCCGACAAGGATGAGGTTGAGATCACGCCCGAGATGATCGAGGCGGGAGGCGACGCACTGTGGGACTGGATGCTGGATAACGGCTTCGCGGAGAGCTTCACCCAGACTCTTGCGCGGGAGTCGGTGGAGGAGATTCTCCGGGCAGCGCTGCGCCAATCTTCTCGCGCAGCTTGACGAGGTCATTGTGCTGTTGAACGACTTGGATCATTTTGCGCTTAATGCGGCCTAGGTCGTATCGATGTTGGCCCGTCTTGGCCTCTCCCATTTTGTGCACTGCCCGAGCATTTAGGTCGGGGTCGCCAGTCATATAAACGCGCACCCAGTCGACATGATCAACTATAGGCTGGTTATTGTCGTCGCCGTTAATAAAAATGTGTCGCGTCCAGTATCCGTGTACTAAGTGATTTCTGTTTGTTGATAATTTAAAGCATTTTCCTTCGATTATTTTCCATTCGTCCATCAAGGGAGGGTATGATAAGGTTATTAAACCTCTAATCATATCAAGCGGCGTTTTAATGCTCAAAGAACTATGAAATATTACTTCAGCTGTAGCGTATGGAATCTTTAATAGCGATTGAATTAGCAATAGCAATTGTCGTTCCATCTCGCTCCATCTGTCCATGAAAGCGCCGAGATATCGGTCCCGTTCTTGTTTTCCTTCATGCTCGGGGATGTAAAGAGTGTGGGGCTTTCGGGCGCTTGCTTCTGGTGGCGTTTCCACTATCTCGATGGAGTGCACCACAATCGAGTCGTCTGCCATGCCTGCCTCCGGTGAGCGGAAAGGGACGGACTTCACTCCAGATGAAGCGCAGCGCCGTTTAGAGGCCGCCCTTCGTGGCGCGCGAGAAGTCGGCCCGCTACCCCAAAAGAGTGTGACTCCGAAGAAGCGGAAAGCGCAACCGAAGCCGAGATCGCGCGCCCCTGTAGAGAAAAAGCGCCGCCCTGATTGAGCGACGCTTTTGCGGGCTACTGGTCGTTACACGGCGGGTTAAGCGAATGCCGAAGATCCGTTTCAATACTCTCGCGGCTCCAAAGCGGGCCGGGGATGTGCAACGTCGCTATGTGAGTGGCCCCGGCGGCTCGAATGCGCGGCCACTTGTGGTGGGCGAACAACTCTCTGCTGAGCCGGTGTCCGAACGCCGCGGTTTCGCCGACATAGACCGCATCCCAATTGCCGTTCGGGGCGAGTTTGCAGAAGATGTAGACACCGGGATGCCAGAGGTAGTCGGTTCCGATGGGGTGCAGCTGAAGGCTATATGTCGTGCCGCTGATGCCGGTCGCGTTCACTAGGATCAGCGGCGGCTCCGGCGGCGCAATAGGAACGCCGATTCTTGTGCCCCCAGGGATCAGGCGGTTAACCGGCGGCGGCGGCCCGAGGACATCCGCCAAAGCATCGGCATAGCTCGGCTTAGGCGGGAACATACCGAGGTAATTCACGGGTTCGTCGTAGATAGACATGGCGCAACGGCCCTTCTTGTAAGGGGTCGAGCCATGGAACCCGGACATAGATCGGATTAGATCGACGCTCGCGATGGCTCACCAGAGGCGCGGGCGTTGGGAGAGGGTGCCGAGTGCGAATCGGTCCTCTCCGCTTTCATGGTGGCAGTTTATCTCAATTCTAAAGAAGGAGTCGATGTTCCCGGTCTGTTCACCGAATTGTGAAGGCGTCAGCGGGCCCAAATCCGCTTGACCTTCCGCTTCGGCGGCTTCGCGAGTTTGTTGTTCCTTTTCCGCCAGCGAGCGAACCGCTTTGCAGCGTGGGAATAGTCCGGCTTAGTTAGGCTGACGGTACGTGAGACGCTTGCCAGCCGCACCCTTGACTGCCAGCGCCGCACGTTCCCCATCGTGAATGCCGAGGGCAATGCGGTTGTTGTAGCGGAAATCAAATTCCGCGAGATACCGGTGAAGGTGCTTCTCTGCGCAGTGCTGATAAACGCCGCGCATGCCCTTCTTGAAGATGCCGAAGTAGCCTTCCGCCGAGTTGGTGTGGACCGAATAGCCATCCTCACGGCGGGCATATTCGCCGGCCGAATGCTTCACCCGCTCATGGCTGATGAACATGGTGTGAGCGTCGCGGTAGAGGTTGCTCTCGTCGGTGTGCAGACGGCTCTCGCGGTCGATGTTCTCGCTGATGATTGCGTTGATCGCCTTCTTGTCGGCAACCGCAACATGGAAGGTACGGACGGAACCGCCGCGCTCGACCAGCGCCACGATGGGACGCTTGTTCGCCGCCTTGCCCGACTTGGTGAAGGGGCGACCGCTGGTCGTCTTGGTGCGCACGTTGGCCTTGTCGACGCGACCATAATAGGTCTCGTCGGCTTCAACGATCTTGCCGCCGCCACCCATCGGAGCCAGCCCGCCGGAACGCATGGCTTCGCGGATACGGTGAGCCATGAACCAAGCCGCCTCGTAGCTCAGGCCGAGCATGCGGTGCAGCTGATGGGCGCTGATGCCCTTCTTTGAGGCGGTCATCAGGGCGAAAGCCTGGAGCCACTTGTGCAAGGCGATTTTGCTGCGTTCCATGACGGTGCGCATCGTGACGGTGAAGTCCTTGCGGCATTCCTTTTCGGCGCAGCGGTACACGCCCGGCCGCTTCGTCTTGTAGGCATGATTGATTGTGCCGCAGTGAGGGCAAACGGGGCCGTCCGGCCACAGGATACCTTCAAGGTATGCACGGGCCGCCGTGTCGTTTGTGAAGTGCGGTGCGGAGAAGACATCCATAGCGCTGATCCCTCGTCTGTAAGCATTATCTAGGGATTGTGTCTTGTGGTGTCAACCCGATAATTAGGAATATAATCCTTGACACCGTGACGCTCGACCGGTAGGGTTCGGCTATCGTCGACGAGCTGCGGCCAAGGGGCTGCGGCAAAGCCGGTCGGCGGTTTCCAGACAGGATCAGGACAGGGACGGACGGTCGGGTGACACCCGGCCGTTTCTATTTTGCCGTCGCTGCCTGCCTCGCTGCTCGCTGATCTGTCGGTCTTCACCGTCTGGATCCCTGCTTGCGCGGGGATGAGCGGGGAGGGGGGCACTGTCGGCCATCGAGCGGCGGCGCTGTCAGATTCTGTCCATACCAAACGGAGAGAGCGTTTCATGCGACTCCCCTTCTTCAGCCGGCGGGCGAGCGAGCCCGCCGAGGCCAAGGCCTCGGCCACCGCGGCGCTGATCGCGCTGCAGACCCATGGGGCGCCGGCCTGGACGCCGCGCGACTATGCGGCGCTCGCCCGCGAGGGCTATGCCAAGAATGCTATCGTCTATCGCTGCGTGCGGCTGATCGCCGAGGCGGCTGCCTCGGTACCGTGGCTGCTCTATGAAGGGGCGGCGGAGATCGACGCGCATCCGCTGCTTGCGCTGCTCGCCCGGCCAAACCGCCGCCAGGCGGGCCGCGACTTCCGCGAGACGCTGTTCGGCCACCTGCTCGTCTCCGGCAACGCCTATATCGAGGCGGTGACGCTGCCGGACGACGCGGGCGACGACGGCGAGCCGCGCGAGCTCCATGCGCTTCGCCCCGACCGGATGAAGGTGGTGCCCGGGCCGGACGGTTGGCCGGCGGCTTATGAATACGCTGTCGGCGGGCGGACGGTGCGCTTCG
>JAGRKY010000238.1 GCA_020442095.1 Bauldia sp. | reverse complement strand
CCAGCCGCAGCGGCGCTTGCGGCCGGTCACCGTCCCGAATTCCCGGCCGCGCCGGCCGAGGAACTCGCCGGCCTCGCCAAGGTCTTCGCTGGGGAACGGCCCCTCGCCCACCCTCGTGGTGTAAGCCTTTGTAATCCCGAGCACATAGTCGATCGCCCCGGGGCCGATTCCGGCGCCCGTCGCGGCCTGGCCGGCACCGGTATTGGACGACGTGACATAGGGATATGTGCCCTGGTCGACGTCGAGCAGGATGCCTTGCGCGCCCTCGAAGAGGATGCGCCGCCCCTCGCGCCGCGCCTGGTTGAGGAGGCGCGTGGTCGAGGCGACATAGGGAAGAACCTGCGGCGCGATGCCGAGGAGATCTTCCAGGATCGATTCCGGCGCGATCTCGGTGAGCCCGAGGCCGCGGCGCAGCGCATTGTGATGCGACAGGAGCCGATCGATTCGCGATTCGAGTGTCTTCGGATCGGCGAGGTCCATGACGCGAATCGCGCGGCGTCCGACCTTGTCCTCGTAGGCCGGACCGATGCCGCGCCCGGTCGTGCCGATGCGCTTGCCGGCATTCGACGATTCGCGGGCGAGGTCGAGCTCGCGATGGACCGGCAGGATCATCGCCGCGTTCTCGGCGATCGACAGATTCTCCGGCGAGACGGAGATGCCCTGCCCGGTCAGCCGTTCGATCTCGGCGACAAGGGCATGGGGATCGACGACGACGCCGTTGCCGATGATCGAGAGCTTGCCCGGGCGGACCACCCCGGAGGGCAACAGGCTGAGCTTGTAGTCGATGCCGTCGATCACCAGCGTATGGCCGGCATTGTGCCCGCCCTGGAAGCGCACGACGATATCCGCCCGCTCCGACAACCAGTCGACGATCTTTCCCTTGCCTTCGTCTCCCCACTGCGAGCCGACGACCACGACATTGGCCATTTAGGTGACAGTCCCCTGTTCCGCTGATAAGCGCCCCTTGCCAACGCGGTCCGGCAGGAGCGGGCGCACTATAGCGACGCGAATCGCTGCGTGCGACCGGTTAGATACAGGTTCCGGCCAATAACGTCCCCCCCGTGGGCGACCGCACCCCGGCGGCTTTACACCGTCGGCCGGGCGGCGTAGGCGGAACGTCGCAAAAGCCAGGAGGCTCGAAAGTGGATGCCACGCACGCGGGCGGCCGGACGATCGTCGACCGCCCCTATATTCTGTTGTCGTTGGCATCCCTGTTCTGGGCGATCAACATCGTTCTCGGCCGCTTCATCGCCGGAACCGTGCCGCCGATAACGCTGGCGCAGATTCGCTGGGGTGGCGCCGCCCTGATCCTGCTTCCGATCTCCTGGCGCCATATCCGACGCGACTGGCCGACGATCCGCGCCAACCTGCCGATCCTGCTGGTCCTCGCCCTCACCGGCATCACGCTTTACAACACGATGGCCTATTACGGGCTCAACTATACCCAGGCCCTGAATGCGCTGCTGATGCAGTCGAGCGGCCCGCTGCTCGTCGCATTGATGTCGCTGATCCTGTTCCGCGACCGGCTGACCCGCCCCCAGTTGATCGGCATCCTCGTCTCGATGTTCGGCGTGGTCGTCATCATCACCCGCGGGCATCTTGAGCTGTTGCTCAGCTTGAGTCTGAACCGGGGTGACACCTGGGTCGTGGCGGCAATGGCGATCTATGCGCTTTACACGGTGCTCCTCAGGAAGCGGCCGCGAATCCATTTCCTGTCGTTCCTCGGCGTCACCATCACAGCCGGAGCGGTCATGTCGATCCCGCTTTTCCTGATCGAATACGGATCGGGCTACCGGATCGACCCGACACCGGCCGCCTTCGGCGTGATCCTCTATGTGGTGATCTTCCCGTCGATCCTCTCCTATTTCTGCTTCAACCGCGGCGTCGAGTTGATCGGTGCCAACCGCGCCGGCCAGTTCTTCCACCTGATCCCGGTCTTCGGCTCGGCGATCGCGATCGTCTTCCTCGGCGAGCGCCCGGAATGGTTCCACGGCGTCGGCTACGCGCTGATCATCTGCGGCATCGTCATCGCCCAGCGGCGATGGACGCGGTTCAAGCCCGTGCCCTGAGCTCCACGCCTGCGGTCGGGTGCGTCCTTCGAGGCTCCGCTGCGCGGAGCAGCTCTGGATGGCAACGACGGGATCACCCGCACCTTACGATCGCCCACACCGCCATGCTGAGGCGCGCGCGGAACGCGCGCCTCGGAGCACGCACGAGGTGAACGCCCGACCGGCTAGAAATGCAGGCGCTTGGCCTGCACCACGCCCTCGAGGTTCCGCACCTTGTCGAGCACCGCATCGCCGATCGGCCCGTCGACCTCGAGGAGGGCAATGGCATCCGCGCCGGCCGCCGCACGGCCGAGATTGAACGTCGCGATGTTGACGTCCTCGGCACCGAGCAGCGTGCCGAGGCGACCGATGAAGCCGGGCTTGTCGCGATTGGTGATGTAGAGCATGTCGGGCCCGAGGCCGGCCTCCATGTCGATCCCCTTGATCTGGATCAGCCGCGCCTTGCCGTCCGAGAAGACGGTGCCGGCCACCGACCGCTCCTGCCGCTCGGTACGCACGGTCAGGCGGATATAGGTCTCGTAGGCGCCGCGCTTGGACTGGCGCACCTCGTCGACGGCGATGCCGCGGCCCTGCGCCACCACCGGCGCATTGACCATGTTGACCTCGGTCAGGATCGGGCGCAGCAGGCCGGCGAGCAGCGCCGAGGTCAGCGCCTTGGTGTTCATCTCGGCGACGTCGCCGGCATATTCGATGGTGATGCCGCGCAGTGTCGACTCGGTGAGCTGCCCGGCGAAGGAGCCGAGATCCTCGGCAAGCCGGACGAAAGGCGTCAACCGCACCGCCTCCTCGGCGCTGATCGACGGCATGTTGAGCGCGTTGGTCACCGCGCCGTCGAGGAGATAGTCCGACATCTGCTCGG
>JAGRKY010000237.1 GCA_020442095.1 Bauldia sp. | reverse complement strand
CGCCGCGGTGATCAAGGAGGGCAAGGTCGCCGGCGCCGGCGTTGACGTCTTCGTCACCGGGCCGGCGGTCGACAGCCCGCTCTTCGGCCTGCCCACCGTCGACCGCACGCCGCATCTCGGCGCCTCGACGACCGAGGCGCAGGAGAATGTCGCGGTCCAGGTCGCCGAGCAGATGTCGGACTATCTCCTCGACGGCGCGGTGACCAACGCGCTCAACATGCCGTCGATCAGCGCCGAGGAGGCGGTGCGGCTGACGCCCTTCGTGCGGCTTGCGGAGGACCTCGGCTCCTTTGCCGGGCAGCTCACCGAGTCGACGCTGCGCGGCATCACCATCGAATATGCCGGCGACGTCGCCGAGATGAACACCAAGGCGCTGACCTCGGCGCTGCTCGCCGGGCTGCTGCGTCCGATCCTCACCGAGGTCAACATGGTCAACGCGCCGGTGGTGGCGCAGGGCCGCGGCATCGCGGTCGACGAGGTGCGCCAGTCGAAGCGCGGCGCCTACGAGACCTATATCCGCCTGACGGTTCGGACCGAGCGGCAGGAGCGGTCGGTCGCCGGAACCGTCTTCTCGGACGGCAAGGCCCGCCTCATCCAGATCAAGGGGATCGACATGGAGGCCGGCTTCGGGCCCGACATGCTCTACATCACCAACCGCGACAGGCCCGGCTTCATTGGCCGCCTCGGGACGCTGCTGGGCGCCGAGGAGGTCAACATCGCGACCTTCAACCTTGGCCGCGCGGCCGCGGGCGAGGACGCGATTGCCCTGATCGAGGTCGATGGCCCGATCGGTGACGCGGTGCTCGACAAGGTGCGGAACCTCGAAGGCGTGGTCCAGGCCAAGCGCCTGCGTTTCTAGCCGGCCGGGCGTTCGCCGGTGCCGTGCTTCGAGGCGCGCGTTCCGCGCGCACCTCAGCATGGCGGTGTGGGGGGCGTGAGCGGCGGATGATTCCTGTCGGTGCCATCCTGAGGTGCTCCGCGCAGCGGAGCCTCGAAGGACGCACGGCCGCGCGGATTTCTACGACGCCGTCCTTGCCCGCCGCCAGTTGCGCTGGGCGATGACGATGCCGCAGATGATCAGCGCATAGCCGACTCCGTGGAACCATTCCGGGCGTTCGCCGAGGAAGAGGATGGCGATCGCCGAGCCGAAGACCGGGATGAGGTGGAAGAACTGGCCGGCGCGGTTGGCGCCGATCAGCTCGACGCCGCGGTTGAAGCAGAAATAGGAGAGGATCGACGGGAAGATCACGACATAGAGGATCACGCCGAAGGCCGCCGGCGTCGGGTCGATCCGGTATCCCGAGCCGAACTCGATCAGGAAGAGCGGGATCAGCATGATCGCCCCGGCCGCGATGGTGAAGGCGAGGAACGACAGGAAGTGGATCGCCGGCCGCTTTCTCAACAGCACCGTGTAGAGGGCATAGACGCCCATCGCCGCCACCAGCCAGGCGTCGCCGCGATTGAGACCGAGGCCGAACAGGATGCCGGGATGGCCACGGGTGATGATGACGATCACGCCGAGCATCGAGACCAGGATGCCGATCAGCTGCTGGCGGGTCAGCCGGTCGCGGAACAGGATCAGCGACATCAGCGCGACGAGCAGCGGGCCGCTCGACTGCATCAGCAGCGCGTTGAGGGCCTGGGTGTAGTTGAGGCCGTAATAGGCCATCGTGTTGTAGAGCGTGATGCCGGTCAGGGCGAGGATCAGCAGGACCGGCAGGTTCGCACGGATCGTCGGCCAGTCGCGCTTGACGTGGCGCCACGAAATCGCGGTGACGATCACGGCGGCGCCGCCCCAGCGGATTTGCGCCAGCGTTACCGGCGGCACCGTCCCGGCGATGAAGCGGCCGAGGACGATGTTGATCGCCCAGAACAGGGATGCCAGCGACAGAAGCAAATAGGGGCGGTCGATGATCGTCCGACCGCCTGTCCGCCTGGCGTCCACGTCCCGGTTCTCCCGTCTTTTGGCCGTTCCGCCTACGCCGTCGGGCGGGGCGTGTAAAGGCGCGGCGACCTTTGGCGGTGAAGATCAGTTTATTCGCCGGAAGCGGCATCTAACCGGTCGCACCCGGCGATTCGCATCGCTATAGTGCGCCCGCTCCCGCCGGACCGAGCCGGCGAAGGGCGCGCAGCGAAACGGGGAACGTCACTTAATGGCCAATGTCGTGGTCGTCGGCTCGCAATGGGGAGACGAGGGCAAGGGGAAGATCGTCGACTGGTTGTCGGAGCGCGCGGATATCGTCGTGCGCTTCCAGGGCGGGCACAATGCCGGCCATACGCTGGTCATCGACGGCGTCGACTACAAGCTCAGCCTTTTGCCCTCCGGCGTGGTGCGTCCGGGCAAGCTGTCGATCATCGGCAATGGCGTCGTCGTCGATCCCCATGCGCTTGTCGACGAGATCGCACGGCTGACCGGGCAGGGCGTTTCCGTGACGCCGGACAATCTCTCGATCGCCGAAAACGCGGCGATGATCCTGCCGCTCCATCGCGAGCTCGACCTCGCCCGCGAAACAGCCAATGCCGGCAACCGGATCGGGACGACGGGACGGGGGATCGGCCCCGCCTACGAGGACAAGGTCGGCCGTCGCGCGATTCGGATCATGGATCTCGCCGACGCGAAGACGCTCGAATCGCGAATCGATCGGCTCCTGTCGCATCACAATGCGCTGCGACGGGGCCTCGGGCTTGCCGAGATCGAGCCCGAAGCCGTGCTGGAGGACCTGCTCGGCATCGCGCCCCGCGTCCTTCCCTATGTCGCCTCGACCACCCGTCTCCTCAACCAGGCACGCCGCGACAGCCGCCGCATCCTCTTCGAGGGGGCGCAAGGCATCCTCCTCGACGTCGACCAGGGCACCTATCCCTATGTCACGTCGTCCAATACCGGGGCCGGTCAGGCTGCGACGGGAGCCGGGATCGGCCCCGGTGCCATCGATTATGTTCTCGGAATTACAAAGGCTTACACGACGAGGGTGGGGGAGGGGCCCTTCCCCAGCGAGGATCTCGGCGAGGCCGGCGAATTCCTCGGCCGGCG
>JAGRKY010000236.1 GCA_020442095.1 Bauldia sp. | reverse complement strand
GGCCGAAACGCGGCGTGCAGCGGCTTGAGCCGCTGGCGGGACAACCGGGCGCGTGCGATCTCGTCCGCTGCCGTCTGGATCTTGCTGATCTGCATCAGGCCGGCTGTAGCGCAGGCGCGGGATGGCGCGCAAGCGTCAGCGTGCGCAGATGCGCGACCGCAACCCACATCGTCATCGCGCCGACGAACTGGTGGGTGAGCGCGACATGGAGCGGCATCTCCATCACCACGGCCGTGATGCCGAGGACCGCCTGCACGATCAGCACGAGCAGCAGGACCAGCGCGCCGCGCGCCGCCTGAGTCCCGCGCGCCGCGACCGCATAGACGAGCGCGACGACGAGGATCAGGTAGGCGAGCATCCGGTGGTCGAACTGGGCCGTGATCGGGTTGTCGAAGATGTTTCGCCACCACGGCTCCGCCACCCACAGGCCGTCTGGTATCAGCGCGCCGTCCATGGTCGGCCAGGTCGAGGAGACGAGGCCCGCATCGAGGCCGGCCACGAGACCGCCGAGGAAGACCTGCAGGAACAGGAGCGCGACCATGGCGATGGCGAAACCGCGCCCCGACGCGCGGCCGGGCGGTGGCGGGCGTGGCGACAATCCGCGCGCTACCCACACCACCAGCGCCAGGATGCCGAAGGCGATGGTGAGGTGCGTCGCCAGCCGGTACTGGGAGACGTCGGTTCGCTCGGCGAGACCACTTGCGACCATCCACCAGCCGATCGCGCCCTGGAGACCGCCGAGGACGAAGATGCCGAGGAGTTGCGGCGCCAGCGAGCGCCCGATCCGCCCCGTCGCCCAGAACCACACCAGCGGCACGAAGAAAGCGAGGCCGATGAAGCGGCCGAGGAACCGGTGCGCCCACTCCCACCAGAAGATCGACTTGAAGTCGTCGAGGCTCATCCCCTTGTTGATCAGCTGGTATTCGGGGATTTGCTGATACTTGGCGAACTCCTCCTGCCACTGTTCGGCATTCAGCGGCGGGATCACGCCGTGGATCGGCTGCCATTCGGTGATCGAAAGCCCCGAATTCGTCAGCCGCGTCGCCCCGCCGACCAGGACCATCAGCACGATCAGCGCGGCGATCCCGAGCAGCCACCAGCGGACGGGCGCCAGACTGCGCGTTGGCTGGAAATTTGCCGCGCTTGTAATACTTGTCATGCTTGTGCTCCCGGAGCCTTCGATATAGGCCTCGGGCGAGCGCGGCAACCGGTGACACGGGGTCGCGGCAAAACGAGCCTGTGGAATGCGACAGCGAACGAGAAAACTGATCGGGACCGTGACGCTGATGCTCTTCGTGCCGTTCTACGCCCTTGTGGCGATGTCGGTCGCGAGTGTCCGGCTGGCCGGCGCCTCCACCTTCGAGCAGACGGTCTTCTTTCTGATCGCCGGCCTGATCTGGCTGATCCCGGCGGGCGCCATCATCTGGTGGATGGAACGCCCCGAAGCCCCGCCCCGCTAGCCGTCAGGCAGCTTCGCCTTCCCGCTCGCGGAGTTCCGCGTCTTCCGGCGCGGCGCCGTTGTCGACCACGGTCAGTTCCTTCCGCTCCTCGACGGGATCGACGATCAGCAGCATGATCGTCGCGGAGGAGACCGCCGTGATCCGGTCGAAGGCCCGGATCGTCCGGGGGTCGGCCGAGCCATATTCGCTGACCACGATCGCGACGTCGGCGGTCGGCCCGACGACTTTGATCATCTCGTCGGTCGCATCCATGACGATGTGGTCATAGGTCTCGTCGAGCGCACCGAGCACGGTGGCGAGGCGCTCGCTCCCCGGCGCTTTCAGCGACAGCGGCAGAAGGCCGCGCGGGATGTAGTGGGCCCGCGAACGCCGGTCGCGGAAGACCGCCTCACCGAACGAGATATCGCCCGCGACGAGATCGGTGAAGCCGGGCGCATGCGCGCCCTCGCCCATCGCGGCGCTATTTGCACCGTCGCTGCGAAGATCGATCAGCACCGCGCGGCGATCGGCACGCGCCAGCGCCCGGACCAGCGCCGCTGCGGCAAGCGGCCGGCCGCTCGCGTCCGACTCCTCGGCCAGCGTCACCAGGATGCGATGATGCCCCCCGGCGACGATCTCACGGGAAATCCGCGCCAGCGAAGGCTCCGACTCCGGCACCGTCGGCGGGGCAAGCGTCGGCTCGGACGGCATCATCCGGCTGATCGCGTGATCGTCCGCCCACCGCGCGTGACCGACGACCGGCACCGCGTCGGGCACCATCGGCATCGGCAGCTGGCCGGCAAGCGCGACGCGCCGCATCGGCCGTCCGCTCGACAGCTCGCGCACCAGCACGAAGGCGATTGCCAGGAGAAGCGCCGCAGCCGTCGCGGCCGCCGTCATCGGGATGACCTTCGGGAAGCTCGGCTCGATCGGAACGATCGCGCTCGAAATCACCCGCGCATCCGCCGGTAGGTAGTCGCCATTCTGGCGCCCGACCGCCTCGCGATAGCGCAGCAGATAGGTGTCGAGCAGCGCACGCTGCGCCGCCGCCTCCCGTTCCAGCGCGCGGAGCTGGACCTCGGCATCGCCGGCGCTCGCCACCGTCGTCTTGAGCGCGTTGATCCGCTGGTCGATCTCCGTCTCCCGGGCGCTCGCCATCGCCACCTGCGCCTCGAGGGAATCGACGATCTTCTCCGCCTCGGCGGTGACCTGCCGATTGAGATCGGCGAGCTGGGCATTAAGCTCCCGCATCCGCGGGTGGCCGGGAAGCAGCGTCGCCGAAAGCTCGGCGATCTGCGCGCGGAGATTCACCTGCTGCTCGACCAGCCGCTGGATCAGCTGCGAGTTGAGCACCTCGGTGATGTTCGGCACCGTGCCGCTCTTCAGGCTCGCCCTGATCTGGGTCGCCTTTGTCTGCGCATCGGCCTTCGCCGCCGCGAGTTGCACCCGCTCGGCGTTGAGATCGGTCAGCGTCTGCTGGTTCAGCGTGGTCGGCGTATCGCCGCCGCTGGTGGTGAAGAGGTCGTTCTCCGACCGGAAATTGGTGACCGCCGCCTCCGATGCCGCCACCTTCTGGCGAAGGTCGCTGATCTCGGATTCGAGCCACTGCGTCGCGTCCTCGTTGGTATCGCGCTTCGCCGCTTTCTGCAGGGCGAGATACTCGGCGGCGATCATGTTCGCGCCGCGCGCGGCGAGCTGCGGATCGGTCGAGGAAAAGGCGATGCTGATGACTCGGGAATCCTCGATCGCCCGGACTTCGAGGTTGTCGTAATACTCGCGCAGCACCCGCTCCTCGACCGACGTGCCGGACGGGCTCTGGGCCAGCCCGAAGTCGACGAGCAGCGTGTCGAGGAAGGACTCGTTCTTGATCGCCTTCTGGTATTCGGGCTGCGCTTCGAGATCGAGCTTGGACGCGACGATCTTCGCCAGGTCGCCGGAGCGGATGAGCTGGACCTGGCTGGTCACCGCCTCCCGGTCGAGCACCGCGGCGGTCTCCGCCGTCGAGGTCGAGCGGGTCAGGTCGGATTCCCCCGCCTCGATAAGCACCGTCGTCTCGCTCTGGTAGACCGGCGTCATCGACGAAAGCAGGAAGAAGGTGCCGCCACCGACGACGAGCAGGAACAGAAGGATGAAAGGCAGCGCCTTGACCAGCGACATGAACAGTGCGCGGACGTCGATCTCGACGTCGGTGGCAGCGGGCGCACTGGGAACGTTCATATCGTAAAACTCTAAGCTTTCTTTGTTCCCCCGTTTATCTCGTCTACCGTAATGACATCGTTAACGATACGAAGATGCGGCACTTAAGGTTAAAATCCATTAATATTCACAGACCCTCGAAAGATACTTGCCGACGAAAACAACGCGCCTTTACGCGGCATTAACCATACCGGCTCGATGATCGCTCCAACGAACGACGCCGAGAGCCTCCCTTCTGATGAAGTTCGAACGTAAAATCAGAAAGATACGCAACGACCAGCGGATTTGTGGTCGCTCGTTGCCGGCTTTGCGCGCGGCTTCGACAGCCCAACACCCGATGGCTGTATTTGGCGCCATCCAGATCTCATCCGGGCGCCGTCCTTGACCAGCATCGCACACGCGCGCCGCAACGCCCGGGAAGAGGATCAGAGCGATGAGCGGATCTCGGCGCATCGTCCACTTCTTTCGGGCCCCCGTCGGCGGACTGTTCCGGCACGTGCGGGATCTCGCCGAGGCGCAACAGGCCGCTGGTCACGCTGTCGGCATCATCTGCGATGCGACAATCGGCAGCGACATGGAGGAGGATGCGCTCGTCTCGATCGCACCCCATCTGTCGCTCGGCCTGACACGCATACCGATGCGGCGGCAGATCAGGCCGTCCGATATCGCCGCGACCTGGCGCGCCCTGCGCGAGGTACGCAAACTGAATCCCGATATCCTGCATGGTCATGGCGCCAAGGGCGGCGTCTATGCACGGACCATCGGCACCCTCTTGCGGGCATCTGGTACACGCGTAGCCCGCATCTACTCTCCCCATGGAGGCAGCCTCCACTATGACCGGACGACGCTCGGCGGCCGCGCCTATCTGGCCGCCGAGCGCGTTCTCCGGCACATGACGGACGCCTTCATCTTCGTCAGCCAGTTCGAAGCCGACACCTATGTCAGCAAGGTCGGCAAGCCCGGCAGGCTGGCCGCCGTCGTCCTCAACGGGCTGCGTCCGGCGGAATTCGATCCGATCGAGATCGCGCCCGATGCCGCGGATTTCCTGTTCATCGGCGCGTTGCGCGACCTCAAGGGGCCGGATGTCTTCATCGAGGCCCTGGCCGGGCTCGACCGCGCGGCCGGCGCCACGCCGACCGCGCTGATCGTCGGCGACGGCGAGGACGAACCGCGCTACCGGCGGATGGTCGACGACCTCGGCCTGTCCGAAAGAGTGGGTTTCCGCGCGCCTATGCCGGCCCGGGACGCCTTCCGCCACGCCCATGCCGTGGTGGTGCCCTCGCGTGCTGAATCGATGCCCTATATCGTGCTCGAGACGATCGCGGCGGGCATGCCGATCGTCGCGACCCGCGTCGGCGGCATCCCTGAGATCTTCGGCGCCGAGGCCGCGCGTCTGGTGCCGCCCGGCGACGCCGGGGCCCTCGCCACAGCCATGGCCCGGCTGCACGACGACCCCGCCGCGGCGAAGGCGGATGGCGCGCGGCTCCGCGACGCGATCCGGGATCGCTTCTCGGTCAGCGCCATGGCCGCTGCCGTCGGCGACGTCTATCGGGCGGTAACCATACCAAAAGAATAAGGTGGTTCCGGCCGGGCCGGTTACCCCAAATTCGCAAAGTTCGATGCAGGCTTCGGACGCCGAGCGCCGCGTATTCCCGCGCGCCAATAACGCGTCAACAAAAGCAGTTATGAACAGCCAGACTCCCGAAAAGAAGCTTGCCCCCGGTGCAGTCGTTACCGCGGTTCCGCCGATCGTCCGCGACAAGTTCTCGGGGCCGCGTCTCAATGCCGAGGCCGAGCTTGCCGCTGCGGCCCTTGCCGGCCATTCGATCTCCCGCGTCGTCGTTGCCGGCTCCGTCCGCCTGATCGACCTGCTGCTGATCGTACTCACCGGCCTGGCGATCCATCTTCTCTACGTCGAATCGGCGGCAACGCTGGCGTGGTGGTATCTCACCGCGATTCCCGGCACCGCCCTCGTCTTCGTGACCGCGATGCAGTTGAGCGGCGCCTACAGCATCCCCGCGATGCGCCGGGTCGGGTTTCAGGCCAGCCGGCTGCTGGGAAGCTGGCTGCTCGTCTTCGGGCTGATGACGTCGGTCGTCTTCCTCGCCAAGCTCGGCGGGGAATTTTCCCGTGTCTGGTTCACGTCGTGGTTCCTGGTCGGCCTGTTGGCGCTTTTCGCCTTCAGGATCGTGCTGTCGTCCTTCATCAACCGCTGGGCCGGTGAAGGCCTGCTGGAAAGGCGCGCCGTCATCGTCGGCGGCGGCGAAAGGGCCGAAGCCCTGATCCGCGAGCTGGAATCCCAGGGCGACGGCGACATCCGCATCTGCGGCATCTTCGACGACCGCGGCGACGACCGCTCGCCGGAAGCGGTTGCCGGCTACCGCAAGCTCGGCACCATCAACGAACTCGTCGCCTTCGGCCGCAAGGCCAAGATCGACCTGCTGATCGTCACATTGCCGATCACCGCCGAAAGCCGCGTCCTGCAGCTCCTCAAGAAGCTGTGGGTCCTGCCCGTCGACATTCGCCTCTCGGCGCATACCAACAAGCTCCGCTTCCGTCCGCGGACCTATTCTTTCGTCGGCAAGGTCCCCTTCCTCGACGTGGTCGACAAGCCGATCGCCGATTGGGACATCGTCGCGAAATGGCTCTTCGACCACATCGTCGGGGGCCTGATCCTGCTCCTCGCCGCGCCTGTCATGGTGCTGGTCGCGATCGCGATCCGCCTCGACAGTCGTGGGCCGATCCTGTTCAAGCAGCGCCGCTACGGCTTCAACAACGAGCTGATCGAGGTCTACAAGTTCCGCTCGATGTACGCCGACTCGACGGACGCCAACGCCAACAAGCTGGTGACCCGCGATGACCCGAGGGTGACCCGCGTCGGCCGCTTCATTCGCCGCACCAGCCTCGACGAGCTGCCGCAGCTCTTCAACGTCGTGTTCAGGGGCAATCTCTCGCTGGTCGGCCCGCGTCCCCATGCGGTCCAGGCCAAGGCGTCGCAGCGCCTCTACGGCGACGTCGTCGACGGCTATTTCGCCCGTCATCGCGTCAAGCCGGGGATCACCGGCTGGGCCCAGATCAACGGCTGGCGCGGCGAGACCGATACCGAGGACAAGCTCCGCCACCGGGTCGAGCACGATCTCTATTACATCGAGAACTGGTCGGTCCTCTTCGACCTCTACATCGTTCTGATGACGCCGTTCCGGATGTTGAGCACGGAGAACGCGTATTGAGCGTCGGCACGGCGGATGGCGGCCTTGTCCAGGGTGAGTGGGAGTGGGCGTTCGGACGCAAGATCGCCGACTGGACGCTCGCCCTCGTCGTGTTTCTCGGCGCCTTCGTCATCGCCGAGCCCGCCCCCTATGAGCTCTTCCTGTCGTTGGTGCTCTTCGTCTGGGCGCTGTTCGGCTTCAAGCTCAACCGCTACCTGCTGCCGCTGATCGTCCTTCTTGCCATCTATATCGCCGGCGGCTTCCTCGCCCTGACCCAACTGCCGGATCCTGCGTCCGAGCTGCTCTATGTGGTCGTCACCTTCTTCCTGGCGCTGTCGGCGATCTTCTTCGCCGCGATCATCTCCGAGGCGCCGGAACGTCGCTTCCGGATCATCCGCCGCGCCTATGTCGCCTCGGCCTTCGTCGCCGCCCTCCTCGCGATCATCGGCTACTTCCATCTGGTTCCCGGCAGCGAGGCCTTCGTCCTTTACGATCGCGCCAAGGGGACCTTCCAGGACCCCAACGTCTTCGCGCCGTTCCTGGTGCTGCCGATCGTCCTGCTCTACCGCGACATCCTCACCCAGCCGCTCCGCCGCTCCTGGTGGAAAGCGGCGGTCCTGCTCGTCCTGCTGCTGGCGATCTTCCTCGCCTTCTCCCGCGCGGCGTGGGGCATGACTGTCTTTGCCGGCCTGATGATCACGGTCGTCAGCTACATCACCAGCAACCCGGGAATGCCCCGGGCGCGAATCGTCTCGCTTTTCGCGATTGGCGTCCTCGTCGTCGCCCTGATGATCGCGGTCGCCCTCTCGCTACCCGACGTCCAGCAGCTCTTCGCCGACCGCGGCACCACGCTCCTCGAGGACTACGACGCCGGCCCCTATGGCCGTTTCGGGCGGCAGCTCCAGAGCTTCATCCTGGTCACCGAGCATCCCCTCGGCCTTGGGCCCTTCGCGATCAGCAATCTGCTCGGCGAGGACGAGCACAACATGTGGCTCAAGGGCTTCACCACCTACGGCTGGCTCGGCGGCTTCGCCTATATCGCGCTCGCCATCTGGACGCTCGTGGCGGCGACACCCCTCATCTTCAAGCAGCGTCCGTGGCAGCCGTTCATCCAGTGCGCCTATGTGGTCTTTGTCGGCCACCTGCTGATCCACAACGTGATCGACAACGACCACTGGCGGCATCTTTTCCTGATCTACGGCATCTTGTGGGGCGGGATCGCCGCGGAGAAGCTCGCGGTCCGTAACGCACGCATCAGGGCGGCCACCCTCGCCTTTGCGGCACAGGGCGTTCCACGCCAGCCCCTACGCGCCACCTAGCCCGATTCGCCCGCCGCCTTCTTGGGCGGCTGCCCGGGACGATTGCCCGGCACGCAATAGGCCGACTGCAGGGCGTCGATAACCCTCAGGACTTCCGGTCTGGCGATCCGGTAATAGACGCTGGTCCCTTCCCGTCGCGACTCGACCAGGCCGTCCGCCCTCAGCCGCATCAGCTGCTGCGACATCGGGACCTGGTCGATGTTGCCAAGGGCACACCGGAGCTCCGCCACCGTCTTTTCCTCCTCGCCGAGCGCGCATAGCGCGAGCAGGCGCTGCGGGTGGGACAGGCTGCGCATCAGGTCTGCGGCTTCTTCCGCCGCCGGGATCATATCTTCTACATTCATGTTCTTGAAATTAGAATATTTGAATGTTATGTGCAAGTCACTTCGAACGTGAACGACCTGGATTGAGATCGCGCAATGCCCGGACCGGGGCTGCGCCATACAGCTCACAGAGATATCGGAAAGGGAGGTTGCCATGTCACACATCGTAGTTTTGGGCGCGGGTCTCGGCGGCGTCATCATGGCGTACGAGATGAAGGAAAAGGCGGGTCCCAATGACGAGGTCACCGTCGTCAATCTCGGCAACACCTATTCCTTCGTGCCCTCGAATCCATGGGTTGCCGTCGGCTGGCGCGACCGCAAGGACATCAGCGTCGATCTCACCTCGATCTTCGCGAAACGCGGCATCAAGCTGCGCCCGGAAGGCGCGAAGCGCGTCGTTCCGGAAGAGAATCGGATCGAGCTCAATGACGGCTCGTCGATCGATTATGACTATCTGATCCTCGCCACCGGCCCGGACCTCGCCTTCGACGAGATCGAGGGCCTCGGACCGGAGGGCCACACCCAGTCGGTCTGCCATATCGACCACGCGGAAAAGGCCAAGGGCGACTTCGAGGCGTTCCTCAAGAACCCCGGCCCCGTCGTCGTCGGCGCGGTCCAGGGTGCGTCCTGCTTCGGCCCGGCCTATGAATTCGCCTTCATTCTCGAGACGGCGCTCCGCCGCGCGAAGAAGCGCGACCAGGTTCCGATGACCTTCGTGACGCCCGAACCCTATATCGGCCACCTCGGCCTTGACGGCGTTGGCGACACCAAGGGCATTCTCGAGAGCGCGATGCGCGACAAGCACATCAAGTGGATCACCAGCGCCAA
>JAGRKY010000235.1 GCA_020442095.1 Bauldia sp. | reverse complement strand
CGAATCCTGTCGGGTGCGCCATAAAAATCAAGCACTCGGGTTCAGGCGCTCGACTTCGTATGTGAACGTCTTCAAGGTCGAACCAGATAGTGGGGACGCGGGGTTGGTCTACGACAACGCGATCTGAGTATCGGACCGGAGAGCCAAGAGACAAGACACAAGAAAGCTCGAGCGCCCTCATGTCTTTTGGCGCTCGAGCGTGAACAGCAACCCACCGAGCTTCGTGGTCAGGCTCCTGACCCCGTCAACGCCAGCCCGCGATTGCCGGACCAATCGCGGCCGTGAAGCGTGTCCGTGACGATCAGTTGAACCGGTAGTTGAGCCCGACGCGGACTATGCTGCCACTCTGGCCGGCCTTCACCTTCTGATTGAAGTCGACCTTGTAGGTGTCCGACCCGAGATCGTAGTAGAGCCATTCGAGCTTGCCCGACCAATTGCGCGAAAACGCGTACTCGGCGCCAACGCCAGCCGTCCAGCCGACTGCCGTCGTGGATGAGCCGTTGATGGCTTTCCCGCTCGGCGGCGCCGTTCCGCTGGATTTCTTCGTCTCGATGTTCTGATCGCCAAAGGCAAGACCGCCGGTTCCATAGAGCAGCACCCGGTCCGACGCCCAGCCGGCGCGGGCCCTCAATGTACCGAATGAATTCAGTTCGGAGCGGCAGCTGTAACCGGCCCCGGGGCACCCCTTGCTGCCGTTGATATCCGCCCAGCCGAAATCACCTTCGACGCCCAGGAGCAGGTTTCCGGTCTGGAAATTGTAACCGGCCGTGCCCCCGATCACACCGCCCTCGGTTGTTTGATTGGCGCGCCCTCCGCCTGCATACTTCCAGTCGAGGTTGCCCCAGCCGTAGCCGGCGTTCGCGCCGAGATAGAAACCGGTCCAGCTGGAAGCTGGCGCGGTCGAGACGATGACTTCCTGATAGACGGGGGTGGCCAAGTCGGCAGCAAGTGCGGGACTGGACAAAGCCACCGCACCGATCGTCATCGAAAGCAGCTTTTTCATCACGGTTCGCCCTCCCATTTGGCAGCGTACGCGCCAAAGCTATCACGATACTTCGTGTGAAATCGTGGTCTCTTTGTCACACGTTGACAACAAACCGTTGCGGCAATTGAGAGTCCTTACCAGTTCCGCTTGTGCCTCAGCTTGTTTCTCAGCGACCGTGAACACATTTCATTGCCGGACAGCATTCCGAAGTCGCCAAGGGACTTAACGCGACTTCTTGGCATCCTCATCATCGACGCGAGCAATCCACGTTCCCTTGCCGCGACGTTTGGAGGGACGAAAGCCCAGGAAGCAGAGGTCACAGGTTCGAATCCTGTCGGGTGCGCCAACAAATACCGGCCTGACTCCGGACCGGCGCGAAGCAAATCGCGCCCGGAAACCCGGCCGCGACGACTCCGTGGCCCGCCGGCGATTGCGGAAGATCAGGCGCAGTTCGATGCGGTGATAAGCGGGAAGGCGGCGGCGTCGAGCCTTCCGCCCTCGGTCGGTAGGTGGTCGACCCAGAAAGCCGCAACGGGCCACGGGCGCAGGCGGTAGCGCGTATCGGGATGGGCGTAGCGGATCGACAGGCGCCTGAATGTCGCTCGGCACAGCCCGCCGGCCGCGTGCAGCGTTCGTGAATCGAGAAGGACCGCGTCGCCGGGCTCCGTCTCCGGCACGAAGACCGGGTAGGTCTCCGGTGACGCGTCGATATCCGGAACCGGCCGTAGCACGATGTCGCCGGTATCGAGCGTCGCCTTTCCCGCCGAAAACTCGACCGGCGCATAGACGTCACCGCGATGCGAGCCCGGCACGGCCCGGATGCCGACGGGTCCCGGGACGGCGTCGAGCGGGATCCAGATGGTCAAGAACCAAGGCTCCAGCGGATGATAGGGATGATCCTGATGCCAGGGGCTTGGCGTACCCGACCCAGTGGCCGAGTAAAACCACTGGTCCTCGAGGAGCACCACCTCGTCGGTCCCGAGCGCCTCCGCCGCGATCCTCGGCAGCGCGCCTTCCATCGCCACCCGCCGGATCGCCGGGATGTCCGACCAGCGGAACAGGTCGCTCTGCACCACCGGCTTGCCTTCCGGCGAAAGCGTCCGGAAGTTCGGGCCGGGATTGGCCCGGCAGGATTCGACCGCATCGCGGAGCTCGGCAATCTGCTCCGGACCGATGACGCCACGAACGATGGCAACGCCATGCTCGTCGACGGTGAAGGCAGGCGGTGTTTCGGTCAGCATCTCTCGTCTCTCATCCGATCTTCAGAACGCCAAGCTGCTCGTAGACCGACAGGCCGTCCCACATCGACCAGCACTCGACGATGCGGTCGCCGTCGATGCGGAGCAGATCCATCCCGGTCATCGTGATGCGCTTGCCGGTCGCGGCGACATCGCCATAGGGGCCGACGTGCTTGCCGCTGGTGGTCCAGTGGAGCACGACCTTGTCAGCTTCGGCGACGAGGTGCTCGATGCTGGTCTCGATATCGGTGAACGCCGCGAAGTACCGGTCGATGTCGGCGTGCAGAACCGCGATCGCAGTGCCGTCGAAATCGGTCATGTGCACTTCGGCATCCGGATCCCAGTAGCGATCGACGGCACTCTTGTCGCCATCCCGCCAGACGGCGTTGTGGTAGGCCGTGACGATGTCGCGATTGCGAGCGGCGTTATCCGCACCGCTGGTCATTACATCCGACACGCCGTCAATCTCCCGCTGCTGCGGCCTGCCTACGGCGGCCCTTGTTCATGAATTTCGCCGCCTCGATCCGCGAGCGGCGCACGGTGGTCGGCGTCGGTTCGGCCATCAGCCGCTTCCATTCGGCGAGGTAGGCGCGGATCGGCGCCTCGGAGGCGATGTCGCCCAGCGCATAGCCATGCTCGTCGATGACGTCGCCGGCATGATCGCCCCGGCTGATGTCGACCCACTCCTCCTCGATCGTCTGCAGCCCCTCCTGGACGCGCTCGAACATCTCGAGGTCGTCGGGCGTGCCGAAGGAAAGGAAATCCTCGTCCACCCGGAGCCGCATCAGGTTGACCTCCTCCGGTGCCTGGTCGGCGAGCACCAGGTAGTAGCTGAGCCGGGTGTGATCGACCGCCAGCGGCTCTACGATCATCATCTGGTTGCCGACGAAGATCAGGTTCGGGAAGATCGACAGGTTGACCATGTTCCCGGTCATCAGGTCGAGATTCTCGCGGGTGCGCTGGCCGCTGTCGCGGAGCGACGCCTCGAGGTCGTTGCGGGTCGGCAGCGGGCGCATGGTCGACCACGGTCCGGCGGGGATGCCGGGGCGCTGGTCTACGACGCAGTGGCCATGGCCGAGCGTCCGGCTCACCATCGGCGTGGTGTTGGGATTGCGGGCAAGGACCGTATCGGTCTCCGCCTCCTTGCCGAGCAGGTTGTAGGAGCGGTGGGCAAAGGTGGCGTGGATGCCGTCGGCGGCGTTGTCCCAGGCCATCTTCCAGTTGCCCCGGTATTCCTGGCGGGCCGCCGTCGGCATCACGCGGAGCGCGCCCTGCGGATGACGGTCGACATGCTCGTCGAGCCATGCGGCGGCCGGTCCCAGCCATTCGGCAAGCTCCATCGGTTCCGCCGCCATGGTGCCGAAGACGAAGCCGCGATAGCTCTCGACCTTGAGCTGACCGAGATCGAAGGGCCGCTCGTAGAGCTTGTCGTAGCTGTCCGAAATCGGCAGGTTGAGGAGCCTGCCGTCGAGGGCGAAAGCCCAGCCGTGATAGGGACAGGTGAGCCGATGGCTGCAGCCGCGCTCGTCGCCGACCAGCGTCGTCCCGCGATGGGTGCAGCGGTTCAGCAGGCCACGGATTTCGCCCGCCTCGGTCCGTACCAGCAGGATCTGGCGTCGGCCGAGCCGGCGACGCACGAAGGAGCCCGGCTTCGGCACCTCGCTCTCGTGGCCGATGTAGCACCACGTGCCGCCGAAGACGCGCTCCATCTCGATGTCGAAGAGCGCCGGATCGGCATAGACGCGGCGATGGACGACGTCGTCGCGCACGAGATGCTCGACCTCCTCGCGGAGGTCGGGACCGCGGGCGATGACGGCATCCGGGCGGAGACTGTCGGATGTCATCTCGATTTCCTCGTTACAGCAGCCAGCCAAGATGCGGCGTGCCGGCCGATTGCGCCGGCAGCAGCATGATCTTGCGGACCAGGCGCCAGCCATCCTCGCCGCGCCTGAGGCGGTGGATCTGACGGCCGGAAGTGGTGAAGACGGACTGCATCCGCGTGTGCTGGATCGTGATGGTGCTGGAGGCGATCACGCTGACTTCGGCATCCAGCGGCCAGGCTTCGACCGAGCCGACCAGCCGTACCGTCTGGCCGGGCGGCTGCAGCGCCCAGGCGCTCTTGTCTCCCATCCGCCAGACACGCTCCCGCAGCCGGCCATAGTCGTCGACGAACAGCGCCTGGTCGGTTTCGGGATCGCCGTCGGGTGTCAGCGGCACCCAGAAGGTCGCATCCTCGTCCCATCGCCCGAGCCATGTGGTGAAGGCCTGCGTGTCGAGCAGCCTCGCCTCGGCCGCGAGCTGGGCCGCGATCTCGCTGGAAAGCGCAGCGTCCGCCGGCGGCGCGGTTGCCAGCAGCGCGACATCGTCCCGCAAGCTCTCGTACAGCGCCTTGACGCGGACAATACCCGGGGGTGGACCAGTCAGAACCGTCATCGCATCACCTGTTCAGGGGCAAAGCGCTTCAGCGCCCAGCCTTCGGCCAGGCTCACCAACAGGTAGCCGGCCACGGACGTGAAGGTCAGCACGACGACCGAGCTCCACAGCATGTTGTAGTTGGAAGTGCTGGAGGTCAGCGCCATCAGGTTGCCGATGCCGGTGCCGGTCGCCAGCCACTCCGCCACCGTCGCCGCCAGCACCGCGCTCGGCACCGCCATCCGCGCCGCCGCGAAGAAAGCCGGCAGCATCACCGGGATCCGGGCGAGCACCAGGGTGCGCACCCGGTCCGTGGCGAAGACCGAGAAGAAATCGATCACCTGGCCGGGTGTCTGGCGCAGGCCTTGCGCGCAGGCAACCAGCGTCGGGAAGAAGTTCATCACGGCAACGATCACCAGCATGCCGACGAGGCCACGCCCGAACGCAAGCACGATCAGCGGCGCGGTGGCGACGATCGGGATCGATCTAAGGGCGATGGCGACCGGCGTCGCCACCCGCTCGACCAGCGGCAGTAGCTGAAAGATCATGGCCGTCGCCGCGCCGAGCGCGAGCCCCGCGAGGTAGCCGGGAATGGTGACGGAGAGTGTCTGGCCGAGCGCGGAAAACAGCTCGTTGCGATGGTCCTCCGCCCCGGGGCCGGTCACAAGGTAGGCCAGGACGTCGAGAGGTCGCTTGGCGAAGAAACGGCTCAGCCCGAAGGCATCCATCGATACCTGCCAGAGCAGAAGGACGATCGCGGTCGCGACGATGGCGGTGACAGCGGACGACAGGAATCGTCGCGTAGCACCAGACGAGGCCTCGCGGATCGACGACAGGAGGAGCGGCGGTGCCCCCGGTGCGAGCCACCGGCCGAGCGCCCCGACGAGGAGATAGCCGGCGATGGCGACCGCGGTGGCGATGGTGGCGAGCGCCCAGGTGCCGACCACGTCGAGGGAGCGCATGGTCTGAATGCTGAGCACGCCCATCCCAACCTCGGCACCGGTGAATTCGCCGACCATCGCGGCAAGGAAGGCGGCCGGCGCGGCGATCTGCAGTCCAGCGACCAGATACGGCACCGAGGCCCGCGCCCGCACCCGCAGAAAGGCCTGGAACCGGCCACGGCCATAGCTCGAGATGAAGTCGAGCCAGCCGGCCGGCACCGAGCGCAGCCCGACGACCAGCGGCACGAAGGTGGTGTAGTAGACGGCGAGCGCCGCGAGGGTGACCTGCGGCCCCTCCCCCGGCCCGTAAAGGACGCGGAGGATCGGCCCGGTGGCGACCAGCGGCAGGCAGAAGACCACCAGCGCGAGCGCCTGCACCACCCGCTCCGTGCGCGGCAGGATCGTCACGAACGCCGCCAGAACCACCGCGGCCAGGTTTCCGAAGATGAAACCGAGGACAGCCTCGCGCAGCGTTATCGCCAGCGCCCGGCCATAGAGCCCATGGTCCTCGATGACGCGCGCGACAATGGCGCTCGGCGGCGCCAGCACATAGAGGCCGGCCAGCAGGGTGTGGGCGAGCAGTTCCCAGGCGAGCAGGACGAGGATGAATCCCGCAAGCGTCGACAGTTCCATCGAACGCGACCGCAGGAAGCCAGGCGTGGCAAGCACCGCGGCCGTCATCGCTTGGCCACCGCCTGGAGAGGCACGACGGTTCCCTCATCCTGGTCGGGGGTCGTCCGCTCGAAGCCGAGCTCGCTGCCGATCTGGTCGACAAGTGTATGGAAGGCGGCGCTGACCGTCATCTCCGCGGTGCGCGGGCGCGGCAGCTCGATGACGATATCGGCGACGATGCGGCCCGGCCGCTCGCTCATCACCAGCACCCTGTCGGCAAGAAGCACCGCCTCGGGAATCGAATGCGTGACGAGCAACGTCGTGGCGCCCTGCTCGTCCCAGACACGCGGCAGCTCGAGGTTGAGCCGCCGGCGGGTCAGCTCGTCGACCGCGCCGAAGGGCTCGTCGAGGAGCAGGAGCCGCGGCACGGTCGCGAGGCAGCGGGCAATCGCCGCGCGCTGGCGCATGCCGCCCGACAGTGCCGCCGGCTGGGTGCGCTCGAAGCCGGCAAGCCCGACCCGCGCGATCAGCTCGGCAACCAGCGCCTTGTCGGAGGGAAGCCGCGCCAGCTTGCGGGCCAGCGCGATGTTGGAATGGACCGTCCGCCATGGCAGGAGCGAAGGATCCTGGAAGGCGACGCCGATCTCGCCGCTCGAGCGGATACTGTCGGGCGCGGCGTCGTCTATGGTGACCCGTCCGGTTGTTGGCGTCTCGAGCCCGGCCAGGATGCGGAGCAAGGTCGACTTGCCGCAGCCGGACGGGCCGACCAGCGCCGTGGTGGTCGACGGCTCGAGCGCAAGGTCTATCGTTTCGAGCGCGGCGACGGCGCGGGCGCCGCCTCCGAACTGCTTCGAGACATCGCGTATCGCGACGGCAGGCGGCCCCTTGCGGGCGCCGCCCGTCCGCCTCGGCGACTCAAAGAGTCGGGCCATCCTTGTAGATTTCCTCGAGGATGGAGCGATCCCAGACGTCCGGCGAGATCGGCTTGCCGAGCATCGCCAGGGTCTCGACGTTGGCGGCCACCGTCTCGTCGGTGAACCAGCCGAAGCCGTATTCGTCGGTCAGCGGCGAGAACATCAGCTTGAGCTGTTCCCTGGCCTGGACCTTCTGCGCTTCCGCGTCGAGGCCGGCATCGGGAAACATCTTCATCGTCAGCTCGGCCGCCGCATCGGTGTTCTCCTTGTAGGTCTGCCAGCCCTTCACCTCGCCCCTGAGCAGCTTGACCACCTCGTCGCGCTTGTTGGTCAGCGAGTCCTCCAGGACGATGTAGGTCTGGCTATGGACCGTGTAGCCGTAGTCGGCGAGCAGCATCGTCACGTTGTCGATGCCCTTGACGGTCATCGCCACCGGCAGGTCGGTCAGCCAGCAAAGCAGGCAGTCGACCTCGCCGTTGACCAGCGGCGCCGCGTCATACTGGGTCGGCACGATGGTGATCTCGTTGATGTCGACGTCGTTGATCGTGCAGACCGCCTGGAGGACCGGCGTATTGGCGGTCGCCATGCCGATCTTCTTGCCGACGAGGTCCTTCGGCTCCTTGACCGGATTGGCAGCGAGCGAGGCGATGGCGAAGGGATTCTTCTGCATGGCGACGCCGATGATCTTGAACGGCGCGCCTTCAGCGACGGCCGGCGCGACATAGTCGGCGGCCGAGATGCCCATCAGCGCCGTGCCGCTCACCACCGGCGGTTCGACCGGCGCGTTGGGGCCGCCATGGGCGAGCGCCACATCGAGGCCCTCGGCCGTCCAGAAGCCCTTGTCCTTGGCGATGTAACTGCCGCCGAACTGGACCGACGGCAGCCACGAAAGTTGGAAGCCGACCGACATATCGGCACCGAAAGCGAGGCGCGAGCCCATCGCCATGGTGCCGGCGCCGGCAGCGAGCAGCCGCAGGACGTCGCGGCGGTGCATGTCCCAAGAAGCCATTTCGAATTCTCCTTAGACAAGGGCTCCCGGGCGCCTGCCGCGGGAAGCCCGGGGGTCACGTTCCAGGGTGCAGTTCCATCGATTCCGCGATCTTGGCGCGCACGTAGTCGCCGGCAGTGATCGGCTCGAAGAGAGCCGGATGTTCGTCGTCCGTGCAGCTCGGCAAGCACGAGACCTCCCACTGCTCGTTGGGTCCGGTGAAGGCGACCATCGACAGCCGCCGGGTGGAGCCGGTGAGGCCGCGATCGGGATTGGAGACGCGGTGGAGGGTCGAGCGCCACCGGTTGTTGGTCCATCGCGCCATCAGGTCGCCGACGTTGATGATGAAGGAGCCCGGGACGATCCCCGCTTCCTTCCACTCACCGTCTGCGTCCTTGATCTGCAGGCCGCCCGGCGCAGCATCCTGACGCAGGATGGTCAGCGCCCCGTAGTCGTGGTGCTCGCCGTAGCGCATCTGTCCGGGCAGCGGCGGCTCGGGCTGATCGGGATAGTTGACGAAGCGCAGCACCAGCGCCGGATCGGCGTAGGCGTCGGCGAAATAGCCCTCGGGCAGGTCGAGCGCCAGCGCGGACATCCGGGCGAGCCGGCCGGTCAGCGTCACCATGTGCCCGGTATAGTCGTTGACGAGGCCCGGCAGCGCGGCCGGGGTATCCGGCCAGATGTTCGGCCGGTTGGGATTCTCCGGGCGGTGCGGCGCGCTGAAGACCAGCGCCTCGCAGAGGTCGGGTGGCGTCTCGCCGGTCAGCGTTTTGGCAACGCTCTCGATGCCGATCGGCAGGTAGCCCCGCCCCTTCGCCTTCTCCGGCGGGGTGAACGCCGCCTTCTCCTCGTAGGGTTCGGCGAAGAACGCCGTCATGCAGTCGTAGAGATCGGTCGCCAGCGACTCCGGCACGCCATGGCCGACGATCACCGCGAAGCCGGTCGTCTCGAAGGCATCCCCGAAGGCACGGGCGACCTTCTTGCGGTCGGCCTCGTCGCCGTTGATGAACGGGTCGATGTCGACGACTGCGAGCTTCATTTCGCTCATTTCAATCTCCCTCCGTTGCCCCGACAATCACTCGGGCAGGTAGTCGAGCGAGTAGGCCGCCGTGTAGTCGAGGTCGGCCGGATAGACGTCCGACGCAGCCATAACGTCGAAGAAGTCCTTCCAGCGGGCGTCGGACATCGCGCCGATGCCACCGGTCTCGGCATCGCCACTGAGGACAAGGCCGCGGTCGGTCATCTGCTTCAGCTTGAAATGGAAGAGTTCCTCGGTGTGCTCGGGATTGGCGGCGAGGACCAGGGCCATCGCCTCGTCGTAGTTGCCCTCGATGCACTGCTTGTAGCCCTCGGCGGTCGCGGCGAGGAATGCCTTTACCGCGTCGGCATGGCTTTCCAGGTAGGCCTTGGTGCCGAAGACCGTGCTCGCATAATTCTGGTAGCCGTAGTCGGCGAGCAGTATCGAGACCGGCGGCTCGGGGAGTTCCTTGCCGAGGAGCAGCGCATCCTCAGTGATGTAGCCTTGCTGTACCGCCGTCGGGTCTACGAGAAACGGCGCGGCGGAATAGGTGTAGGGGCGGACCTGGTCATCGGTGAAGCCGAACTTCGCCTTGAGAAACTGCCAGAACTCGAGCTGCGAGAACTTGGCGATCATGATCGGCCGGCCCTTGAGGTCCTCGAGCGTCGAGACGCCCTGTCCCGCATGGGCGACGAGCGTCTGGGGATCCTTCTGGAAGAAGGCCGCGACCGTCTCGGCCTCGATCCCTTCCTTCATCATGTTGAGGGTGGTGAAGCTCGATCCCATCCCGAGGTCGACCTCTCCGGCTGCTACGAGCAGCGGGATGTTGCGGTCCGGCCCGCCCGGCTCCAGCGTCACGTCGAGACCGGCGGCCTCGTAAAGCCCGGCGCCGAGCGCCTGGTAGAAGCCGCAATGCTCGCCTTCCGCCAGCCAGTTCAGTCCGTATCGAATGGCCGTGGCGGCGTTGGCATTTCCGGCAGCGCCCGCCGCCCCGACCGCCATCACCGCCGTCAGAAACACACCCCGCAACGACATCATTGTCTGGATCTCCGTCTCGCATCTGCGAACGCCATCTATACCAATCGCTTGTTGCGTTGCTTGCCAGCGCTATTTTCCTTCCAGACCGTACGGTTTTTGATAGCGTTGCTGAGTTCCACGGCATGATTTCAGCGATCTGTCGTCGATTGGCTAATCAATGTGCAATCGGAGGTCCTTGGCCATGCTGCATGCGCGAATGCTGCGATACCTCGACGAAGTCGTGCGGGCCGGCTCAATCCGCCAGGCGGCGGAACGCCTCCACGTCTCCGCCTCGTCGATCAACCGCCAGATCATCGCCCTCGAAGAAGAACTGGGGATGCAGATCTTCCATCGGCTTCCCCGACGGCTGAGGCTGACGGCTGCGGGCGAACTCCTCATCTCCCACATCCGCGACACCCTCAAGCAGTACGAGCGGCTCCAGGTCCGCCTCGAGGAGCTTCGCGGCATCCGCGGCGGCCAGATCCGGATCGCCGCGATGCACGGCATCGCCGGCGGCGTCCTCCAGCCGGTCGTCGCCAATTTCCGGCGCAATCATCGCGGCGTCATGATCACCATCAGCGCCCATGTGGTGGAAGGGATCGTCGATGCCCTGATTTCGGGTGAAGCTGACCTCGGCCTCGCCTACAAGCTTCCCGATAATCCGAACCTCGTCGCCACCGCCGTCTTCCCGACCCGGATGGGCGCGGTGGTCGCCCCGTCCCATCCGCTGGCGCTGCGCTCGCCGGTGCGCCTGTCGGACTGCCTCGAATTCCCGATCGTCCTCGCCGACCAGAGCATGACCATCCACAGGCTTATGACCGATGCCTTTTCGCGTGCCGGGCTGCAGTTCCAGCCCGACTACCTCTCGAACTCGGTCGAGTTCATGAAGTCGATGGCGCGAAAGCGCGAGGCGGTCACGTTCCTCAGCCGGATCGACGTCGCGGAGGACCAGCGCGACGGCGCCCTCGTCTTCCTGCCGATCCAGGGCCACTACATCCGCCGCCAGGAGCTGACCATGGCGCGCCGCGCCCGCGGCGGCGTCATCGACCCGGCGGTCAGCGTCATCGAGGAGGATATACGCGCGGCCCTCAAGGACCTCGAGGACGAGGTGGTGATAGCGACCGAGCCCCCGATGTGACCTCAGCCGGCCTCGTACATGTAGCGGACCGGCACCCGCGTCCCGTCATAGTCGGGATTGTCCCAGCCGATCATCTTGCCGGGGTTCAGCAGCCCCTTCGGATCGGCTTCGCGCTTGAAGGCGAGTTGCAGGGGGTCGATCTGCTTCATGCCGCCGCCCTCCAGCGTGTAGGCGTGGGGGTCGAAGACCGGGCATCCCTTCCCGTCGAAATAATCCATGATCTCGCGGAGCCGCGCCTCGCTCGTGTAGCGGACGAGCTGCAGCCCGAAGCAGCCGATGTGGTCGCCGAAGTTGATGTATTCGAGATGCATCGGCACCTCGTCGCCGAAACGGACGAAGGATTCCTCGATCAGCCGCCAGCGGTCAGGACCGGCGAAGAGGACCTGAAGATAGGTCACCGACCGGTCGTGCTTCAGCGCCCGCAGGGTGGTGTGGTTCCAGGCGTATTCGTAAATTGGATCAATGTCGGGTGATGCATCCTGATCGGAGCGATAGCTGACGCGCGCATCCTGTGCGCCACCGACCAGCGCCTCAACGGTTTCGACATCCTCCCGCGCCACGATGAGGAGCACAGCGTGGTCGCGTTCGTCGAGCCCGCGGGCCAGCGCCTCGAAGTGCCGGGCGGGCGTCGGCCCCGCCACCAGCGAGACCAGCCGCTTCTGGATGCCGGGCTGTTCGGAGACATTTCGGGCGAAGTGCATCGCCGCACCGAAGTCGGGCATGGCGACCAGCAGGTCGACCCAGTCGACGGCCGGCGCCAGCGGCAGTTCGAGCGCGGTAATGACGCCGTTGGTGCCGTAGGCGTGGTTCACCTTCTGCACGTCGTGGCCGCGAAGCTCGATCACCCGCGGCTCCGCCTCCATCGTCACCACGCGCGCGGCGACGAGGTTGCCCCAATCGCGCAGCAGGCCCCAGGTGACGGAGCCGATGCCGGAGGAGCCTCCGGCGATATAGCCGCCGATAGTCGCGTGGCGGATGGTTGAGGGGAACATCCTGAGCTCGCCCCCGACGCCCTCCCGGCAGGCCTTCTCCAGTACCTCGATCCGGATGCCCGGCGCGGTGCGCACCCGGCCGGGGCGCATCCATTCGATCGCCTCGAGGTTCCGCGTCTCGAGGATGACGCCGCCTCTCAGGGGAACCGCCTGCCCGTAGTTGCCGGTGCCGCCACCGCGCACGGTCACGGGGACGTCCCGGGCCTGGCAGAGCTTCAGCGTCTTTATCACCTCGGCTTCGCTCCGCGGCATGACGACGATGTCGCCGAAGCAACCGTCGAGTTGCGGCTTCAGGACGGGGCTGTACCAGTAGAAGTCGCGGCTGCGCCGGCGGACGCTGTTGGTGTCGGTGATCACCGGGATGTCGCCCAGTGCCGCAATGAGATCGTCCATCGCCAACTCCGCTTTGTCCGGCGCCTGTTCCGATCCTGTCTAGCCGAGGTCGGCGTGCGCATTGCAGCATCGAATTTCGAGCGGAGCGTTGCCCTCAATGCATCGGTGGCGAGCGGTCATGTCTTGCGGAAGCCACCGGCCTCGTGCTCGGGGAAGACCTCGGCATAAGTGTCGCCGGGGATGTAGGGAAAGCGGTCGAAGGCGCTTTCGTCGATGGTGATGCCGAGTCCCGGCCCTTCGGGTACCGCGAGCCGTCCATCCACGACATGAGCGAGGTCGAAGATCGGCTCGGGCATCAGCTCGTCGCGCACCGGCAGGGACGGGTCGATGTCGTATTCGAACAGCGGACAGCCGGCGGCGGCGGCCCAGTGAAGGCCGGCGGCGAGGCCGACCGGCGTCGGGCTGCCGGTATGCGGCACCACCATGATGTCGTAGAGCCGCGCGATGGCGGCGATCTCCATGCAGGCGGCGATCCCGCCGCAGAGCGTCGGGTCGGGCTCGAAGACCTGCGCCGCGCCGTCGACTGCGATGGCGTGATACTGGCGCGGCGAATAGACCCGCTCGCCGACGGCGATACGGACCGGCGACCGGTTGCCGAGCCGCGCCATGCCCGCGGTCTGGTATTGCGGCGACGGCTCCTCGAAGAACAAGACATCGAGCGGCTCGAGCTTCTTCGCGAGAGTCAGCGCGTCCTCGGTCGAATAGCCCCAATAGGCGTCGACCATGATCTTCACCTCGGGCCCGACGTGTTTGCGGACGGCGGCGACCCGCTCGACGGCCTCGGGAATACCGACGTCGAGGCGCACCTTCACTGCCTTGAAGCCGCAGGCGAGGCACCCGTCGAAGTATTCGCCGTACCACTCCGGCGTCGCGTCGAACATCGTCGTGCCGGTGCCATAGAGCGGAAAGCTCGTGGGAGCGGCGCCGAGCAACTGGCAGATCGGCAGACCCGTGCTCTTGCCGAGAATATCCCACAGTGCGATCTCAATGCCGCCGATCACCTGCGAGGTGATCCCCTCCCAGCCGAGATAGCCGTCGAGGAGCACGTGCATCTCCAACGTGCGCGCCCTGATGTCGAGCGCGTCGCGGCCGACGAGGGTGCGGGAGACGATATCCTCGATCACGGTCTTGATCACCGTCGGATAGGAGTGGCCGTAGTTGCTCGATGCTTCGCCATAGCCCACCAGTCCGCCCTCGGCCTCGACCCGAATCAGGGCATAGGTGCGCTGCATCGGCGGATCGGTCTTCTGGTGACCAAGGAGGATGACGTCGATGTTGGCGATGCGCATATGGGACTCCCCGAGGTTCGTTTCTTGTGTCGACCTCTCGGTCGACGGGCAAGTTGCGGGCCAGCGCCATATGGCACAAGCGTCCTTGACGTCAATCAGATGCGGCCGCTTGGGGTGACACCTCACGCTCCGCAAGCATTGCGGCAAGGAAATAAACGGGG
Source organism: Bauldia sp. (assembly GCA_020442095.1). The sequence goes on along the minus strand of JAGRKY010000235.1, from coordinate 3,321 downwards.
AACAGTTCGGCATCTGTCGAGCGGCATCTACGCCATCCGTATCGCTGCCGGCCCCGCAATCCATGCATATCCCACCTTTCGTCAGGCCAAAGACACCGACCGCGCGCGTCGCTTTCCTAGCCTCCACGAACACCTACCTCGCATACGCCAACCACCGGATGTTCCTCGGCAACGACAAGCTCAATCACCTCATCGCTGCCCATCCGGTAGTGCCGAACGACAGCGACGTGCTGGTGCTTGAGTATCCCTTCCTCGGCCGCTCGGTATCCAACGTCCACGACGACGGCAGCGGCGTTCAGATGGCCTCGTGGAACCGGCCGCTGATCCGTTTCGAACCGGCCGCCCGCGAATCAATGAAATAGAGGGAAAAATGTTTCCATTGGCGGCCGAGGAACGTGGGCCGAAAACACAGGCGCCCGCGCGCATCGGTTATGCCATCGCCGCGCTGGCACCATTTTGGGAGGGCGTCACGGTTGCCGGTGTCGCGCCGGAGAAGTGCTAGGCCTATTTGGATCACCGCGGACGATTGGCCCGGGACCACCCGCCGGGAGCTGGGCGTCTTACGCGCCGCAATAAACCGCACAAGGCCGGGAGATTGACCAGGCCGGTCGGGGTAGAGCTGCCAGAGGCCCCACCGACGCGCGAATGGTGGCTAATGAGGCGAGAGGTGGCGGCGCTCCTACCCCCGGCCGCCGTTGGTTGCTGGTGGTTCGGAGAGGTTTGCGCCGCCCCGCATGCCTTCGATCGCCGCCATTCGCGCCCGGCTTTCCCCCCAGCGCCGCGTCATCACGTCGGCGATCAGCGCCTCGATCACCGCCAGCAGCGCGGCGTTGGAATCCCATGCGGACGGCACCGAGACGCGTGCGGGCAGGACGTGACGGGCAAAGCGGGCGGCCGGAGACAGCCACTGGTCGGTGAGGACGATCGTGGTCACCTTCCGTCTCGAAGCCGCCTCGGCGAGATCGCGGAGGTCCTTCTGGTAGCGGCGGATATCGATCAGGAAGAGCACGTCCCGTCCGCCCATGTCGATCAGCTGGTCGCGCCAGTTGTCCGGCTGTCCCTCCATGTGGCTGACATGCGGGCGCAGGATCCTGAGATGCGCCGTCATGTAGCGGGCGAGCGGATCGGTGAAGCGGCCGCCGAGGAAATGCAGCGGCCGTTTCGGATCGGCGATCAGGGCGGCGACCGCCTCCAGCTCCCCGGCCGGCAGGTAGCGGAAGGTGCCGAGGACGTTGTCGGCGACGGCCTCCGCGAAGGCATGATGCGGCCGGCCGCGGAAATCGGCATCGGCGGTCGCGCCCTCGGTCTTGGCCAGCGGCGACTGGAGCCGCGCCTCGACCTCCTCCTTCAGTCTTCGCTGGAAATCGGCATAGGAGGCGAAGCCGATCCGCGACACGAAACGCAGGACGGACGGCGCGCTGACCCCCGCCTGCTCGGCGAATTGCGCCACGGTCTCGAGCCCCTGGAGCGGGTAGTTGGCAAGCAGCGTCTGCGCCACGCGCCGTTCGGAGCGGGTGAGATCCGAGAGGTTGTCCCGGACCAGTTCAGCCAGCGAAACATCGATTCCGGTCATGGCATGCACCCGATCGATTCGAACAATTGACAATCCCTCCGATTGCGGATCAGATGTTACACAAATGAGCTTTGAAAGCCATTTTGTAACGATCCTTTCACGCGGGGGCGGCGAGCGGATTGGGGGCGGGCAGGATGATCGATGGGGACCGTGGTCCCGAGGTGATTGAAAATCCCGACGGCGCAGGCGCCTTCGTGATCGTCTGCGACCACGCTTCGAACACCGTCCCTTTCAGCTACGATCTCGCCCTCCCGCCCGACGCCATAAACAGCCATATCGGCTGGGATCCCGGCGCGCTGCCGGTCGCCCGCGACCTCTCCGAACGGCTCGACGCGCCGCTCCTGTGGCCCGATATCTCCCGTCTGGTGATCGACTGCAACCGGCCCGCCTCGGCCCCGGACCTGATCGTCACGGAAGGTGAAGGCCGGCCGGTTCCGGGCAACCGGGCGCTGCCGGAGCCGGAGCGGGAGAAGCGGCTCGCAACGATCCATACCCCCTATCACGCGGCGATCGATGCGATGATCGACCGGCGCCTCTCGGCAGGCCTCGCGACATCGCTGATCGCCATCCACTCCTTCACCCCGACCTGGCACGGCGCACCGCGCCCCTGGCAGATCGGCATCGTCTTCGACGAGGACCGGCGTCTTTCGGCGCCGCTGATCGACATGCTGAGCGCCGATGCGACGCTCACGGTCGGCGTCAACGAGCCGTATTCGCCGGCCGACCGCGTCTACTACACGATGGCCCGTCATGGCAGCGCGCGGGGGCTGCCGGCGGTGATGATCGAAATCCGCAACGATCTCATCGCGACCGAGGCAGGCCAGCAGGAATGGGCCGGGCGCCTGGCGCCGATGTTCGAGGCGATCGCACGACAGCTGCCGGAGTCGGGCCATGCCGCGGCGTGAACGGGTCTTGCAGCGATTCTTGCAAGGAGCGGGGACAGGCCTTTCCCACCGTGGGGCAGACGGAGGACGGTACGGGTGAACGGGGGCGTCGAAGACAGTGCGGGACATGACGTTCCGGGCGGGACGGAAAGCCCGGGACCGGTCGGGGGCAAGATGATGCCGAGACCGATAAGGGCCTATGTCCGCGTCGTCGACGCGGTGAACTATCGCGTCGGCAGGTTCGCCATGTACCTGCTCTACGTGATGATGGCGATCCTCATCTGGTCGACCGTGTCCAAGGTGACGCCCTGGCCCTCGATCTGGACGCTGGAAATGGCCCAGTTCGTCATGGTCGCCTATTACATGCTCGGCGGGCCCTATTCGCTGCAGCTCGACTCGAATGTGCGGATGGACCTCCTCTATCACCGCTGGTCGCCGCGGACCCGGGCCTGGGTCGACGCCTTCTCGGTCTTCGCCCTCTTCTTCTATCTCGGCGTCCTGCTCTACGGCGCGGTCGAATCCACCGCCTATTCGCTCGAATATGCCGAGCGAAGCCCGACCGCCTGGCGGCCCTATATCGCGCCGATCAAGATCGTGATGTCGATCGCGGTCCTGCTGATGCTGCTCCAGGCGATCGCCCTCTTCTTCCGCGACGTGGCGAAGATTCGCGGAGAGGAGATCTGATGACCTCTTACGACATCATCGCGCTGCTGATGTTCTCCACCATGATGGTCATGATGGCGACGGGGCAGCGCGTCTTCGGCGCCATCGGCTTCGTCGCCGTCGCCGCCTCGGTGCTCCTGTGGGGCGTCGGCGGATCGGACCTCGGCTTCTCGGCCGCGATGAAGCTGATGAAATGGTATC
>JAGRKY010000234.1 GCA_020442095.1 Bauldia sp. | reverse complement strand
TCGACTTGCCGGCGCCATTCGGCCCTATGATGCAATAGCTGTGGTCGGGTTCGACGGTGAGCGACAAGCCGGTGAGGATGTCGGGGCCGATGCCGTAACCGGCGACGACATCGTTGATCTCAAGCAGCGCCATCCTCAGCCTCCGAGATACGCTTCGAGGACGGCGTCGTTGTTCTGGATGGCGTCGGGCGATCCCTCGGCCAGCACCTTGCCATAGGCCATGACGACGACCGGGTCGCAGACCGTCATCACCATGTCCATGTTGTGCTCGACGATCAGGAAGGTGATGCCCTGCTCGCGGAGCTTCTGCACCCGGTCGATGATCATTTCGAGCAGCGCCGGGTTGATGCCGCCGGCCGGCTCGTCGAGCAGGAACAGGCGCGGATGGACCATCAGCCCGGCGGCGAGATCCATCAGCTTCTTCTGGCCGTAGGAGAGCCTGCCCGCCGGCAGGTCCGCGAGCTCCGCGATGCCGACGAATTCGAGCAGCTCCATCGCCCGGTCGCGCTCGTGGCCGAGTACGCTTTGCTTGATCAGGCCGGCAAGCCCGTGGGCCGGTGACTGGACGACGAGATTCTCCAGCACGGTCAGGTCGCTGAGCTGACGGCTGAGCTGGAACGTGCGGCTGATGCCGCGCCGGGTGATCTGGTGCGGCTGCAGCCGCTCGATGTTCCGGCCTTCGAAGGTGATCGACCCGCTGTCCGGCCGGTGCAGCGCGTTGATCATGTTGAACATGGTGGTCTTGCCGGCGCCGTTCGGGCCGATCAGCGCGGTGATCGTGCCTTCCTCGACCTTGAACGAGCAGCCGTCGACGGCGGTGATGCCGCCGAAGGTCTTCTTCACGTCGTGGACTTCAAGCAGGGACATGCCGGACCGCCGTGGTTCAGGAATGATGGGGTCCGGCCGTCCGCCGGACCCCGCGCTTCAGACCTGACTGCGGCTTACCATTCGGGCTTCGGCCACTCGAGGTCGGAGGTTCCCGGGAACTGGCCGAGCGGATAGACGAACTTGAGATTGCCGCCCTGCCACTGGGTGATCAGGAACGGCTTGTCGAGCGGCAGCCCCTTTTCGTCCCAATGGAAATTGCCGACGATGGTCTTCACCGGATCGTCCGCCGTGCGGGAGGCGAGCCAGTCCCTCAGCACCGTGTTGTCGGTCGACTGCGTTGCGGCGATCGCCTGGGCCATGCCCTGGCAGGTGGCGAAGGGGATGGCGTTGTCCTCGTCCGGATCCTTGCCGTATTTCTTCTGGAAGGCGGCAATGAAGTCCTGGTTCGAGAAGTCCTTGCCGCCGAGCGTGCCGACCCATTCGACAGCAGGGTGCCAGGCGGAGTGGACCAGGACGCCCTCGGCGCCGGTGCCGAGCTGGTCGGAATATTCCTGCTGGGTACCCTGGCCCATGATCACGACCTTCGGCTGGTAGGCGACGGTCTGGAAGGCGCGGGTGAGCTGGATCGCTTCGTCCGGCGAGGCGGTGAAGCCGATCACCATGTCGGCGCCCGAACCCTTGACCGTGTTGGCGAGGCCGATCCAGTCGGAGAAGCCTTCCTCGGGCCACTGCTGGTCGAGCACGACCTCGATGCCGGCATCGGCCAGCGCGCCGGGCGACAGGTCGATCTCCTTGTCCGTGCCGGCGATGGTCCGCTTCGCACCGGTAAGCCCGGCGACCGCGGCGTTGGCATAGAAGTCGTCGGCATAGACGACGGCAGCCTTCTTCGGCATGTCGGCCGGGTCGACGAGATCCTTCATCAGCCCGTCATAGGACTTGCCGAGATATTCGGCCGCGTTCGGCTGGAAATTGAAGATGTATTTGTAGCCGCGCTCGTAGATCTGCAGGGCCACGCCGGACGGAACCGGGTAGACCATCTTGTTCTGCTCGGCGATGGAGGTGGTCGGGAATGTGATGCGGCTGGAGAAGGTGCCGAGCAGTGCGCTCACCTTGTCCTCGTTGATCAGGCGTTCGAACTGCGCCTGGGCGGTCTCGTTGGATGACTGGTTGTCGCTGATCACGATCTCCGCCGGCTCGCCGAGAAGTCCGCCGGACTGGTTGATCAGGTCGATGCAGAGCTCGTAGCCCTCCTTGTGCTTCTCGCCGTTGATGGCGAACCCGCCGGTGAGCGGCAACGAGGCGCCGAAGGTTACCTTCTCGGCGGCGGCGGGAACGGTCAGCGCCGCGAGCGCGGCCCCGAAAACGAGCAGCCGTGTCTTTGCGTTCATTCTTCTTCCTCCCTTGACGTCTCCTGGAGTCGAGACTTGTCGACGGCCGGTCTCGTTCGATAGGGATGCGCGAGCCGTGCGCGGCGATTGTTGCCGCCGCGGTGGTCGCGTCTGCTGTCGAGCGAGAGACAGACGTCGCTGTCTTGTTATTCCTCCCCTGACGGCCGCATTCGCAGCCGCCAAAGAGAGGATTCCAGAATTGTCGTTTGATGTCGAACGATAACCGGATTCCGTTCGGATATCGGACACGGACAGCCGGGCACCGGCAGCGACCGGCGCATCCGGCCGGCCGTCGGGGCCGCTCCGCTATTCGTCTCTCCGGCTCAGTCGTCCCGCCGGTTCAGGACTCCACGGCCTTCGGGAAGCTCCGCTTCATCCGCCGCGCCTTCATCGCCTCCTGGGCTTCGGGCGTGCCGTCATGGAACGTCCCGAACCAGCGGTCGAGCGGCACCATCCCGTCGGAATAGTTCACCTCGAAATATTTGTGATGGAGGTAGTGGGCGTAATAGGAGGTGTCCATGCTCGCCTCCTCGCCCATGACGACGCGGTCGAAGCCGGTATGTCCCTGCGCCGGTGCGACGCCGAGCCGCGACGCGAGGTTGATCATGTGGATCGGGTGGGAGGGGATGAGGAAGAAGAGCAGGATCGACGAGAAGTAGATCACATGCTCGATCGGATGCATCGACAAGCCCGACCACGGACCGGGATTGACGTTGCGATGATGCAGGCTGTGAGCGATGCGATAGAGCGGCGGCCAGTGCAGGGAACGGTGGGCGAGGTAGAAGCCCACCTCGTGGATGAAGGGCACCAGGAAGAAGACCGCGACGAACCACACCGGGTGGTCGCCGAAGGTGATCAGCGGCGCGATGTCGTTGGCATAGGCCCACAGCAGCAGCACCTCATAGGCTGTCCAGATCGGCACGCCGCTCGCCAGCGTGTGGAACATGTTGTCCCAGGTCTGGTTGCCGAAGGTGAAGGCGGCCGACTTCTCCTTCGGCCATTGGCGATTGTATTTGAACGTCATCCCCTGCTTCCGCCAGACATAGAGCCACAGATGCCAGGCGCCGTAGACGGCGATCGCGAGGCCGAGATTTCGGACGAGGATGATGGCGACCCAGCCGATCGAGAAGTCCCGCATCGTCTCGAGCGACGGGGTGAGGAATTCCCAGATCAGGATCGCGGCGACGGCGTAGAGGACGTTCCAAGGGAGAAAGTATCCCGGGAAGCCGAAGAAGAACTTGAAGAGTGCGCGGGGCCTGGGAGGCCATTCGAAGACTGGCCCGTAGCTCACCGGCTTGTCCGGCGCCCAGCTGGTGCCGCGCGCGTCGAGTTTCCCGTATCTCGAATCGTCCAAGCTCATGCCCTCCCCGGCACGATCTTCGTTATTCTTGCTCTACAGGAATTTCCCGGAGGGCGCGACTCATGCTCAAGTCGGGGGATCAGGATCGCGTCGGCAGGGCAAGGGGCGCTGTCGTTGCGTACGCCAGGGGGGAAGGGGAATGGACAAGACGAAGTTGCGGCATGTGGTGCTGCTCGGTTTCAAGGATGGGACGACCGAGGGCGAGATCGACGCGATCGTCCGGCGCTTCGCGGCGCTTGCCGATGTGGTCCCCGGGATCGAGGCTTTCGAATCCGGGGTCGACAACAGTCCCGAGGGCATTGCCCGCGGTCATACCCACTGTTTCTTCCTGACCTTCCCTTCGGAGGCGGCGCGCGACGCTTACCTCCCGCATCCGGCGCATCAGGACTTCGTGAGCTTCGCATCCGAGTGGATCGAGAATGCCCTGGTCATCGACTACTGGGCCCAGGAGGCGAAGAAGCCCGCCTGATGCGGCATGGCGAACCCGCGATGCGCATTGCGCGGGCTATCGCCCACTGAAGCCTGACGGTTCGTGCCTCCGTGGCGCGGGGGCTCGTCCGGAAGCGGCCCGCTAACCATCACTTGCGAATGATTTGCATTCTTATGATAGGCATGCCAGATTGCGACTGGTTCGCAACTGGAGAGTGATGATGGGGAGTATTCGCCGCCCTGTTCTGGCGGCCATGGTCGCTGGCGCCTTCGTGCTGGCGGCAACGTCGTCTTTCGCAGCGGACAAGTTCAAGGCAGTCACCACCTTCACCGTCATTGCCGACATGGCGCGGAACGTTGCCGGTGACGCGGCGATCGTCGAGTCGATCACCAAGCCCGGTGCCGAGATTCACAACTACCAGCCGACGCCGCGGGACATCCTCAAGGCGCAGGATGCGCAGCTCATCTTCTGGAACGGGCTGAATCTGGAGCTGTGGTTCGAGAAGTTCTTCCAGAACCTCAGCGACGTTCCGGGCGTCGTGGTCTCCGAGGGCGTCGAGCCGATGAGCATCGCCGAGGGACCCTATACCGGCAAGCCCAATCCGCATGCCTGGATGTCGCTCGACAACGCCCTTCTCTATGTCGACAACATCCGCGACGCCTTCGTCGAGCATGATCCCGCCAACGCCGAGACCTACAAGGCCAATGCCGAAGCCTACAAGGCGAAGCTCGTCGCTGCGATCGGCCCGATCCGTGACGAGCTTGCCGCGATTCCCGAAGACCGCCGCTGGCTGGTCACCAGCGAAGGCGCCTTCAGCTACC
>JAGRKY010000233.1 GCA_020442095.1 Bauldia sp. | reverse complement strand
CCGAAATAGCCGAACTTCTTGGCGACCCAGTAGGGATAGTCGTCGAGCACCTCGAGCGTGCCGCGCGGCGACACCCAGCGGATCGCATCGGCGGCGAAGGCGCGGCTGGTCGCGAAGCCGCCGAAGGCGGCGACCGAAACGCCGGCGGCGGTCAGGGTCAGAAGACGACGGCGGTCGATGATCAGGCTTCCAGTCTTTTTCATCTCGTTCATGCTGCTTGTCCTCTCCGAATTATTGTCGTTTGCAGTCCGACTTCAGGCCTCCCAGCTCGCCCATTTCTTCCCGAGCCAGAAGAACAAGACGTAGATCGATATGCCGATCGCCGCGAGCAGGAGGATGATCGCGAAGAATTGCGGCATGCGGATCAGCGACGAATAGTAGGTGAGGCGGTTGCCGAGGCCCTCGGCGCCGCCGACCATCTCGGCGCCGACCGTCGTCAGCAGCCCGAAGATCGAGCCGACCATCAGGCCGACGATGATCATCGGCATCGCCATCGGGATGCGGATCTTGGTGAAGATCTGCAGCGTATTGGCGCCGAAGGATCGCGCCAGGGCGATCTTGGCGAGGTCGGTGCGGCGAAAGCCGGTCGCCGAGTTGATCATCACCATCGGGCCGCTCGCCAGCGCCACCGCGATGATCCTCGGCTCGCTGCCGAATCCGAAGCGCAGGATGAGGAGCGGCACCAGCGCCAGCATCGGCGTCGTCACCAGCAGCAGGATGTAGGGGGTCACCACCTTCTCGACGAAGGGGANNAGGGGAACTGGGTGATCACCGCCGCCAGCACGAAGCCGATCGAGGCGCCGATCGCGAAGCCGACGAACAGCTCGAAAAGCGTCACCAGCAGGTGCGGCCAGATGAAGGGCCATTCGGTGACCAGCGCCGTCGCGATCTGGCTCGGCGTCGGCAGGATATATTGCGGCACCTGCATCACCGTCAGGATCAGCTCGGCCCCGCCGATGATGATCACCGCGACCAGGATGATGACGGCGATCTCGAGCCGGGTCCGCGCGCCGCCGGCCGAGCCGAGAGCGGCCAGCCCCCCGGACAGACTGACGTTGTCGCCGCCGGAATCCTTCTTGTTGAATGTCGGGATCGTGTCGTCGAGCGCCTTGTTCAACCGGTTTCTCCGTTACCTGCCGTCGGCCGTTCAGGCGACCGCCGAATGATCGGGTTCCTGTCCGCGCTGCCCGTCGATCCGCGCCTTGATCTCCATCACCCTGGCGATGAAATCCGGCTCCATCTGGATCGAGACCGGCCGCGGACGCGGGATATCGACCTCGTAGATCGAGGCGATGCGCCCCGGCCGCGCCGACATCACCACGATACGGTCGGCGAGGAAGATCGCTTCCGGAATCGAATGGGTGACGAAGGCGATGGTCTTGCCGGTCTCCATCCAGATCTCCTGGATGAGCAGGTTCATCTCGTCGCGGGTGAAGGCGTCGAGCGCACCGAAGGGCTCGTCCATCAGGAGCACCGAGGGATCGACGGCGAGGCTCCGGACGATCGACGCGCGCTGCTGCATGCCGCCCGACAATTCGCGCGGGTGCTTGTTGCCGAAGCCGACCAGCCCGACGCGGGCGAGCAGCCTGTCGATGCGCGCGCGGTCCGGCTTGGTGCCCTTGAGCTCGAACGGCAGCTCGATGTTCTTCTCGAGATTGCGCCACGGCAGCAGGTTGGCGTCCTGGAAGATCATCGCGATCTGCGGATGCGGCTTGACGATCGGGTCGCCGTCGATCGCGATCCGCCCCCGGGTCAGCGGGTGCAGTCCCGCCATCGACCAGAGCAGCGTCGTCTTCCCGCAGCCCGAAGGCCCGATGATGCACAGGAACTCGCCTTCCCGCACCTCCAACGAGACATCCTCGAGGGCGTGAACGGTGCCGGTCTTCGTCTGATAGATCTTGGTGGCGCCGGCGACCGACAGCTTTGTCTTGGAACCGTCCTTCGAAGAACCGTCCCTGGAACCCGTTGCGGTCGCTTGCATGCGTGGCTGCCCCCCGCGGCGGTGACACTGATCAGTCGGCCGTCAGGATCGCAGTCGTCCTGCGATCCAGGCGATCGTGAAATCATGTTACAGATTGAAAAAGACATCAACCGCAAAGTTCCGTCTGCGCCGCGATTCGGGCGATTCACGAAGGGTCAGGAAATCCGTGGATCGCTTGCCCTCCGCCGGGATTCCGCCGGGGCCGGGAAGGCCCTTGCCGGATGGCTGTGCACCGTCTTGCCCGAACGGGAATTCGGTGTAATTTTGTTTCATAGACGGCAAACCGCACCGTCGGTTGCCGGAACCCGGAAGGGAGGCCGTGGAGATGAGCGCGACGGTGCAGGACCGACTGCCTCAGGCGACCGACTCGCCCGCATCCGCCATCGACATCGTGTCGCGGATTCAGCGGGTCGAAAGCTCCCTCAGCCCCGCCGAGCGGCGGGTGGCGGAGACCGTCCGGCAGGACTATGAGGCGGCGACGCGGCTGACCATTGCCGAGCTCGCGCGGCGGGCGGGCGTCAGCCAGCCGACCGTGACCCGCTTCTGTCGCTCGGTCGGTTCGCCCTCCTTCGGCGAGTTCAAGATCCAGCTTGCCACCACCCTCACCGTCGCCGCCGCCTATCTCAATTCCGACCGGGTCTTCGGCGACGATGCCGGCCAACTCGCCCATGCCATCATGATGAACGCGGCCAACGCCATCCGCGAGGGCCTCGACCAGCTCGACACGACGGCGCTCGCCGCCGCGATCGCGGTCCTCGCCGCGAGCCGGCGCATCGAGATCTACGGCCAGGGCAGCGGCTCCGCGGCGATCGCCGAGGATGCCCGGCTCCGCCTGTTCCGGCTTTCCATTCCGGTCGTTGCCTATAGCGACGGTCACCAGCAGCGCATGTCCGCCGCGACCCTCGGCCCCGGCGACACCGTCCTCGCGATCTCCAACAGCGGCCGGACCAAGCCGGTCATCGAGGCGGTGGAGATCGCCCGCTCCTTCGGCGCAACCACCATCGCCCTCACCCGCCCGGCGACGCCGCTTGCCGGCGCCGCGGACATCGTCATTGCCGTCACCGTGCCGGAAGTCGACGACATCCTGAAGCCGTCGCGATCGCGCTACGCCCATATGGCGATCATCGACACGCTGGCGACCGGCGTCGCTGCGTCGCTCGGCAGCCGGGGGCGCGAATCCCTCCGCCGGGTTCGCTATACCCTCGCCCGGATTGGCGTCGCCATTCCGGCGCCAAGCACCGACCCTACCCAAATCATGAAAGACCTGGATCTGCGCGAATGACCTCGACGAGCGACGAAACTGCAACGCCCCGCTACGACCATCTCTTCCGCAACGCCCTGATCTACGACGGAACCGACACCGGTCCTTTCCCGGGCGAGGTCGCCGTCACCGGCGAACGCATCGCCACGATCGCCATCCAGGGGACGATTCCCCACGGCGCGGCGCGCCACGAGCACGACCTCAAGGGCAAGGCGCTGGCGCCCGGCTTCATCGACAGTCACACCCATGACGACAGGATCGTCCTCGACAGTCCCGAGATGCTCCCCAAGATCAGCCAGGGGGTGACCACGGTCGTCGCCGGCAATTGCGGCATCAGCCTCGCCCCGGTCACCTTCGCCGGCGAGCCGCCGCCGCCGCTGAACCTGCTCGGCGGCCGCGAAGCCTACGAATTCCCGGCCTTCGCCGACTATGCCCGCGCCATCGCGGACGTCACGCCGGCCGTCAATGTCGCGGCGCTCGTCGGCCATTCCTCGCTGCGCCTCGCCACCATGTCCGACATCGGGGGCAAGGCGAGCGACGCGGAGATCGACGCGATGCTCGCGCTCGTCGACGAGGCGATGGACAACGGTGCCGCCGGCTTCTCGACCGGCCTCTTCTACGACACCAATGCCGGCGCCGATGCCGACGAGGTCACCCGCATAGCCACCCGCTTCGCGGAGCGCGGCGGCGTCTATGCGACCCATATGCGCGACGAGACCGTCCACGTCCTCGACTCGATCGCCGAGAGCGTATCGACCGCCGGGGATGCCCATATCCAGCTCATCATCTCGCATCACAAATGCGCCGGCATCGAGAACTGGGGCCGCACGAAGGAGACGCTGCCGATGATCAGGGAAGCGGCCGAGCGACTGCCGATCGCCATCGACGCCTATCCCTATCACGCCGGCTCGACCAACCTGCGCTTCGACCTCGTCACCGACGCCTTCCGCATCATGATCACCTGGTCGGAGCCGCACCCCGAGGTCGCCGGCCGCGACCTCACCGACATCGCCGCCGACTGGGGCATCGACATCCACGCGGCGGCGCGGCGCCTCGATCCGGCCGGCGCCATCTACTTCCTGATGGACGAGAACGACGTCCAGCGGGTGCTGTCCTTCCCGCTGACGATGATCGGCTCGGACGGCCTCCCCCATGACAAGCATCCCCATCCCCGCCTGTGGGGCACCTTCCCGCGGGTCATCGGCCATTATGCCCGCGAGCTCGGCCTCTTCCCGATCGAGATCGCCATCCACAAGATGACCGGGCTGACCGCGCGCGTCTTCAACCTCGAGGACCGTGGCAGGATCGCCGAGGGCTTCTTCGCCGATCTCGTCGTCTTCGACCCGGCGACCGTGGTCGACCGCGCTACCTACGAGGATCCGCAGGTCTTCTCCGCCGGCATCGAGAAGGTCTTCGTCAACGGCGAGCTGAGCTGGGTCAGCGGCTCGGATACGGTCCGCCGCAACGGCCGCCTCGTCGGCAAACGGTCGCCCTGAGAGCATATTCAGCAAAAGTGTAGGCGCTTTTGCGCCCGGAAGATGCGGAAAGGCAAAACGTCAGAGCACGTATCGCGGCTCCGAATTGACGGAACCCGCCCTATCGGCTCTTCGCCTCGCGTCCCGAGAAGAGGAGCAGCGCCAGGATCAGCGATCCGAACAAGATGCTCCGCCAGCCGGGCGATGCATTGACCACCGTGATCAGCGCGGTGATCGTGACGAGCAGGATCGCGCCGGGGATGGTGCCGGCATAGGTGCCCGAGCCGCCGAGAATCGAGGTGCCGCCGAGCACCACGGCGGCGATCGAGGCGAGCAGATAGGGATCGCCGATCCCGACATAGCCCTGGCCGTTCATGCCGAGGAGCAGCACCCCGGCGAGCCCGGCGCTGAGGCCCCCGATCGCGTAGACCGACATCGTCGTTACCCGCGTGTTGACGCCGGAAAGCGCTGTCGCCAGCGGGTTGGCGCCGAGCGCGAAGATCCGCGCCCCGAACGGCGTCGCGTGGAGGACGACGAGGGTCGCGGCCGCGGCCACCGCCCAGAGATAGACGCTGGCCGGAAGGTTGAGCGGTCGCGCATTGCCGAGCCAGTGGAGGAGCGGGTTCTGCGCCGAGACGGCGCTGCCGCCGGCGACCAGGATCAGCACCCCTTGCAGGAAGGTCGCCATGGCGAGCGTCATGATCATCGGATGGACGC
>JAGRKY010000232.1 GCA_020442095.1 Bauldia sp. | reverse complement strand
GCCCGGCGTCTCCAGCGAGATGCCGACGACCGGATAGTTTTCCGTCACATCGGTGCAAAGCGCTACCGCATAGGCGCGGACCTCGGGCGCCGACGGGCAGAGATTGTAGATCAGCCGGTCGCCGAAGGCGTTCCGCACGCAGCTCTCGGGATGGAGCATCCCGAGCCGCGAATTATGCGTCAGCACCAGCCACGCATTGGTGGCGACGGAATCGAGCGCGCAGAGCTCGGCGAGGATATCGCGCGTCGCCAGCAGGCTGTTCTCGACCGGCTTGAGCGCCGCGTAGCGCGATGGGTCGGGTCTGTAATAGGCGGTGCCGTCCTCGGGGAAATAGACCTTCCCGGTCTTGCCGCGCGGACGCAGGAACTTGCCGGCGTGATAGCTAGTCGCCAGCGTGATCGTGTCGAGACCGAGCCCGCGGACCTCGTCGGCGACCGCGCCGAGGTCCCGCTCCGCCAGGTCCCACGCATAGGCATACATCGCGCGATAGCTCATGACCGCCCCCGGTACTGAAGCGGATGGCCGCGATACCGCGTCCTTCGAGGCTCCGCTGCGCGGAGCGCCTCAGGATGGCGATGTCGGAGATTCGCGGATGTCACCGTTGCCTCGTCATGCTGCTCAGAAATCCACTCCTCGTCATCCTGAGGTACGAGGGCAGAGCCCGAGCCTCGAAGGACGCACTGCCAAACATGTCCCGACCTGACCCTTAATCCCCGAACCACGAGTCATTGAGGTAGCGCATGTATTCGAAGACGGCATTGTGCTTCCAGATGAAGGCCACCTCGGCGAAACCGGCGACCTCGAACGGCGGAATCAGGACTTCGTGGCCCTCGATGTGAGGCCCGATCTCCTCGACCCGGAAGGCGACATGCGGGTTGTTCTTGACCCGGTCGGGAACCCTGCTGTCCGGGTGGTAGCGAAGGAACTCGATCGATTCCGGATGGTCGCGCGGGCTGGTCACCCAGCAGAGGCTCTGCTCGACCCAGTTTTCGCCGGGCATCGGCTCATACGCCGTGATCCCGACATGGTCGAAGACGAGCTGCTTCATCTTGGATACTCCGAGAGTGGCGGGGCGGCCGTGCGGGCCGCCCCGATCCGTCATCAGATCCGGCTCTGGATTTCCTCGACGTCGACGGCCTTGTAGTCGTCGTTCAGCTCGAAGGCTTCCGCATCGGCCTTGACCTTGCCGGCGTCATACTGGTTGGCGACGTCGACCAGGTCGTTCTTGACCACTTCCTCGGTGGTGAAGTCGCCCGAGATCTGGCCGATCTCGCGGCCGGTCGTGAAGAACAGGTCCCACGACGGGATGATGTGATAGCCCCACTTGCCGCGCTCGTCCCAGCGCCCGCGAAAGACGTTGGCGAGCTGCATCATCGACTCGACCGCGACGTCCGGCGTCATCTGCGACGCGAGGCCGGGGAACTCCTCCATGACGATCTGGGTCGCCGCCCGCGGATTGAGGTAGCCGAACTCGAGTCCGGCGGCCCAGCCCTGCAGGTACTTCTCGTACACCGCGCGCTTTTCGGGATCCTCGAAGTCGGCCTTGCGGATGACGAAGCTGTTGGCCGGCAGCTTCGAGAAGTCGCGGCCGAGGATATAGTCGAAGTCGAGGCCCTGACCCTTCCACTGGGCACGCAGGCCTTCCCACGAAAGCGCCGCGTCGCCCTGGCCGGCGGCGACCGCCGTGCCCCAGGTCGGCCAGCCGGCATCGACGTATTTCACCTTGGTGATGTCGACGCCCGCGGCCTTCAGCATCGGGTCGACGATCGACTGCCAGCCGGCGCTGCCGAGAACGATGGTCTTGCCTTCGAGGCCCTTGATGTCGGCCGGTGCCTCGCCCTTGCGGAAGGCGAAGTCGAAGACGTCGGCGCCGCCCATCTCGAAGATCGAGACCAGCGGGATGCCCTGCGCCAGCGCCAGCGAGAAGACGCCCGGCGACGGGTAGCCCATGTCGGCCTGGCCCTGGTCGACGAGCTTGACCGTCGCGGTCGCGTCCGAAGGACCCGGCTCGATCTCGGTTTCGACGTCGCCGAAATAGCCGAATTTCTTGGCGACCCAGTAGGGATAGTCGTCGAGCACCTCGAGCGTGCCGCGCGGCGAAACCCAGCGGATCGCATCGGCGGCGAAGGCGCGGCTGGTGGTGAGGCCGCCAAAGGCGGCCACCGAGACGCCGGCGGCCGTCAGGGTCAGAAGACGACGGCGGTCGATGATCATGCTTCCGGTCTTCTTCATGTCATTCATGCTGATTGTCCTCTCCGAAACATTGTCGTTTGCAGTCCGACTTCACGCCTCCCAGCTCGCCCATTTCTTGCCGAACCAGAAGAAGAAGACGTAGATCGAAATGCCGATGGCTGCGAGCAGGAGGATGATCGCAAAGAACTGCGGCATGCGGATCAGCGACGAATAGTAGGTCAGGCGGTTGCCGAGGCCCTCGGC
This sequence comes from Bauldia sp., assembly GCA_020442095.1. The sequence goes on along the minus strand of JAGRKY010000232.1, from coordinate 3,356 downwards.
GCCGCCGACCATCTCCGCGCCGACCGTCGTCAGCAGCCCGAAGATCGAGCCGACCATCAGGCCGACGATGATCATCGGCATGGCCATCGGGATGCGGATCTTGGTGAAGATCTGCAGCGTGTTGGCGCCGAACGAGCGCGCCAGCGCGATCTTGGCGAGGTCGGTACGCCGGAAGCCGGTCGCAGAGTTGATCATCACCATCGGCCCGCTGGCCAGCGCCACCGCGATGATTCGCGGCTCGCTGCCGAAGCCGAAGCGCAGGATGAGCAGCGGCACCAGCGCCAGCATCGGTGTCGTGACGAGCAGCAGGATATACGGAGTCACGACCTTTTCGACGAAAGGGAACTGGGTGATCACCGCTGCCAGAATGAATCCGATCGAGGCGCCGATCGCGAAACCGACGAACAGCTCGAACAGCGTCACCAGCAGATGCGGCCAGATGAAGGGCCACTCGGTGACCAGCGCCGTCGCGATCTGGCTCGGCGTCGGCAGGATATATTGCGGCACCTCCATCACCGTCAGGATCAGCTCGGCCCCGCCGATGATGATGACGGCGACCAGGATGATGACCGCGATCTCGAGCCGCGTCCGGGCGCCCCCGGCGGAACCGAGAGCCGCGAGCCCGCCGGACAGGCTGACATCGTCGCCGCCGGTATCCTTCTTGTTGAATGTCGGGATCGATTCCTCGAGCGCTTTGTTCAACCGGTTCCTCCGTTACCTGTTGCCGGCCGCTCAGGCGACCGCCGAGTGATCGAATTCCTGCCCTCGCTGGCTGTCGATCCGCGTCTTGATCTCCATGACCCGGGCGATGAAATCCGGCTCGGTCTGGATCGAGACGGGACGCGGGCGCGGGATATCGACCTCGTAGATCGACGCGATGCGTCCCGGCCGCGCCGACATCACCACGATCCGGTCGGCGAGGAAGATCGCTTCCGGTATCGAATGGGTGACGAAGGCGATGGTCTTGCCGGTCTCCATCCAGATCTCCTGGATGAGAAGGTTCATTTCGTCGCGGGTGAAGGCATCGAGGGCGCCGAAAGGCTCATCCATCAGCAGCACGGACGGATCGACGGCGAGGCTCCTGACGATCGACGCCCGCTGCTGCATGCCGCCCGACAATTCGCGCGGATGCTTGTTGCCGAATCCGACCAGCCCGACCCGGTCGAGCAGCCGGTCGATGCGCTCGCGGTCCGGCTTGGTGCCCTTCAGCTCGAACGGCAGCTCGATATTCTTCTCGAGATTCCGCCATGGCAGCAGGTTCGCATCCTGGAAGATCATCGCGATCTGCGGATGCGGCTTGGTGATCGGATCGCCGTCGATGGCGATCCGGCCCCTGGTCAGCGGATGCAGGCCGGCCATCGACCAGAGCAAGGTCGTCTTGCCGCAGCCCGAGGGCCCGATGATGCACAGGAACTCGCCTTCCCGGACGTCGACCGAGACGTCCTCGAGCGCATGAACCGTGCCGGTCTTGGTCTGGTAGATCTTGGTGGCGCCGCTGACCGACAGCTTGGATCTGCCGCCGGTCTTCGAATCCGTTGCGGTCGCTTGCATGTGTGGCTGTCCCTCGCGGCGGTCACACTGGTCGGCCGGACTGCCGGATCGTGCAAGTCCGACAGTCCGGAATATCGTGAAAGCATGTTACAGATCGGAAAAGACATCAACCGCAAATTTCCATCGCCGCGCCGATTCGTGCGAGTCTCGAAGGTCAGGAAATCCGGGGATCGCCTGACCACGCGGTAAATCGCCTCGAACGGGCGGGTGTTTGTCCCGGGGCTTGCGCAACGGCTTGCCCGAGGCCGAATTCGGTGTAATTTTATTTCATCACGGACACGGCCATCGATGGGCTGTTGAAACCGGGGGAGGCAAGGCGTGGAGGAAGGCGCGACCGAGCAGGGCCCGCTCCATCAGGCGACGGATTCACCTGCGTCCACCATCGACATCGTTTCGCGGATTCAACGGGTCGAGACGTCCCTCAGTCCCGCCGAGCGGCGGGTCGCGGAGGCCGTCCGCCAGGACTTCGAGGCGGCCACCCGGCTGACCATCGCCGAGCTTGCCCGGCGGGCGGGTGTCAGCCAGCCGACCGTCACCCGCTTCTGCCGCTCGGTCGGTTCCCGCTCTTTCGGCGAGTTCAAGATCCAGCTCGCGACCACGCTGACCGTCGCGGCCGCCTATCTCAATTCGGACAGGGTCTTCGGCGACGACGCCGGCCAGCTTGCCCATGCCGTGATGATGAACGCGGCCAACGCCATCCGCGAAGGCCTCGATCAGCTCGACACGGCGGCACTGACCACAGCGATCGCCGCGCTTGCCGCCAGCCGGCGTATCGATATCTACGGCCAGGGCAGTGGTTCCGCGGCGATCGCCGAAGACGCGCGGCTCCGCCTCTTCCGGCTTTCCATCCCGGTCGCCGCCTATTGCGATGGCCACCAGCAGCGCATGTCCGCCGCCACCCTCGGCCCCGGCGACACGGTTCTGGCGATTTCGAACAGCGGCCGCACCAAGCCTGTCATCGAGGCGGTCGAGATCGCGCGCTCCTTCGGCGCCGCCGCCATCGCGCTGACCCGCCCGGCGACGCCGCTTGCCGCCGCCGCCGATATCGTCATCGCCGTCACCGTGCCCGAAGTCGGCGATATCCTGAGGCCGTCGCCGTCCCGCTATGCCCATATGGCGATCGTCGATACGCTCGCCACCGGCGTCGCTGCATCGCTTGGCGCGCGTGCCCGCGAGTCGCTGCGCCGCGTCCGCTATACCCTCGCCCGCCTCGGCGTCGCGATCCCCGCGCCGAGTACCGATCCGACCCAGATCATGAGAGACTTGGATTTGCGCGAATGAACCCGATACCCGACGATACCGAGTCCCGTTACGATCACATCTTCCGCAACGCCCTGATCTATGACGGCAGCGACAGCGGCCCCTTTCCCGGGGAAGTCGCCGTCAGGGGCGATCGCATCGCGGCGGTTGCGATACAGGGAACGATCCCGGTCGGCGCGGCGCGCGAGGAGCATGATCTCAAGGGCAAGGCGCTCGCCCCCGGCTTCATCGACAGCCACACTCACGACGACAGGATCGTCCTCGACAGCCCCGGGATGCTCCCCAAGATCAGCCAGGGCGTCACCACCGTCATTGCCGGCAATTGCGGCATCAGCCTCGCCCCGGTCACCTTCGAGGGCAATCCGCCGCCGCCGATGAACCTGCTGGGCGGGCGCGAGGCCTACGCGTTTCCGACCTTCGCCGACTATGCCCGGGCGATCGACGAGGCGACGCCGGGCGTCAACGTCGCCGCCCTGATCGGACATTCCGCCCTGCGGCTCGCCACCATGTCGAATATCGAGGCCAGGGCCAGCGAGGCCGAGATC
>JAGRKY010000231.1:2289-8117 GCA_020442095.1 Bauldia sp. | reverse complement strand
CAGGCCGCCATCGGCGGCCGCGTCATCGCCCGCGAAACCATCGCCGCGATGCGCAAGGACGTGACGGCGAAATGCTATGGCGGCGACGTGACCCGGAAGAAAAAGCTTCTGAAAAAGCAGAAGGCCGGCAAGAAGAAGATGCGGCAGTTCGGCAAGGTCGACATTCCGCAGGAAGCCTTCATCGCCGCCCTGAAGATGGACGACTAGCGGTCATCGGGTCATCGCCCCGCCTCGTTCAGGATGGCCGTATCGCCGCTTCCCCGAGACGAAGGACGTTGCCACCGTGACCGAGACCCCGCCTTCCACCACCGACGACTGGGCTTTCTTCCTCGATATCGACGGAACCCTGATCGACATCGCGCCGACGCCGGACGCCGTGGTGGTCCCGGCCGGTCTTCCGGGCGTCCTCGCGCGGCTGCGCGACCGGACGGGCGGCGCGCTGGCGCTGCTCACCGGGCGTGGGATGGAGACCGTCGACCGCCTGTTCGCACCGGTCCGGCTGCCGGTCGGCGCCGTCCATGGCACCGAGCTGCGCTTTCCGGACGGCCGGATCGATGTACCGCCGGTCGCCGAAGCGCTCGCCGGGATCAGGGAGCGCCTCGCGGCCTTCGTCGTCGCGCATCCGGGAACCCTGCTCGAGGACAAGGGGATCGCCGTCGCGGTCCATTTCCGGGCCGTGCCCGCGTTCCACGACGCGGTCGAGCGCGAAGTGCGCGATGCCGCGGCCGCGGCCGGCGATAGCCTGGCCGTGCAGCCCGGCAAGGCCGTCTTCGAGATTCGCCCCGCCCACGCCGACAAGGGCCACGCGCTCGCCGCGTTCATGCAAAGTCCCGGCTTCCGGGGCAGGCGTCCCCTCGCGGTCGGCGACGACGTCACCGACGAAAGCATGTTCGAAGAGGCGGTGCGTCGCGGCGGACGGGCGTTGCGGGTCGGCGATGCCCGGGGAGGCAGCAGTGCACAGCAAGCATTCAGCGATCCTGCGGGTGTACGGGCATGGCTCGCGGAACTGGCCGGCCAGCAACTGCGCTGAATTGTCCAGATATCTGGAAAATATTGTTGCGATGCAATATATTCACGACAATGGAGGAAACTGGATCGCTGATGTGGCGCTAATCCTGCATTAGTGTGCTAGTCATCCGACCTATTGGGAGGTTGCCTTGAGCAGGCTGATTGTCGTTTCCAACCGTGTGCCACCGCCAGCTGACAAGGGGGCAAGCGCCGGCGGATTGGCAGTCGCCCTTCAGGCAGCTCTTCGCGATCGCGGCGGGCTGTGGCTCGGATGGTCGGGAGAAACCGCCGAATCCGACTCCGAAAGCGACCAGATCCGTACGCGGGTCGAAGGGAATATCACCTTCTCGCTGGTCGATCTCACCAAGCGCGACCAGGAAGAATATTACAGCGGTTTCGCTAATCGGGCGCTCTGGCCGCTTCTCCACTATCGGCTCGACCTTGCCGACTTCGACCGGCGCGACACGACCGGGTATTTCCGGGTCAATGCCTTTTTCGCCCGCATCCTGGCGGCGCAGGTCCGGCCAGATGACGTCATCTGGGTGCAGGACTATCACCTGATCCCGCTCGCCGCCGAGCTCCGCGCCCGCGGCATCACCAACAAGATCGGCTTCTTCCTCCACATTCCTTGGCCGCCGCCGGACGTCTTCTTCGCGATGCCCTGGCACCGGCGGCTGCTCGAAGCCTTCACCAGCTACGATCTCGTCGGCTTCCAGATCGACTATGACGCCGAGAATTTCGTCAACTGCCTGGTCCGCGAGGGGCTGGGCCGCGAGACGAGCCGCGGCACCTTCCGCGCCGGCGATCGCGAGTTCAAGATCGGCGCTTTCCCGATCGGCATCGAGACCGAGGAATTCACGAAGATCGCGGAAGAGGCCGAGCACAACGCGCTGGTCAAGCGGATGGCGGTGAGCCTCCAGGGCCGCAAACTGATCATGGGCGTCGACCGGCTCGACTATTCCAAGGGCATCGACCAGCGGATGCTCGCCTACGAGCGCTACCTCGAGAACAATCCCGCCTCGCACGGCCGCGTCGTCTACCTGCAGGTGACGCCGAAATCGCGTTCGGAAGTCCCCGAATATGCCGACATGCAGCGCGAGATCGCCGAGACGGCCGGGCGGATCAATGGTGCCTTCAGCGACCTCGACTGGGTGCCGATCCGCTACATCAACCGGACCATCAAGCGGACGACGCTTGCCGGGCTCTACCGGCTTGCCGATGTCGGTCTCGTCACGCCGCTCCGCGACGGCATGAACCTCGTTGCCAAGGAGTTCGTCGCGGCGCAGGATCCGGAGGATCCCGGCGTCCTCGTCCTGTCCCGTTTCGCCGGCGCGGCCCGCGAGCTGGACGGGGCGGTACTGGTCAACCCCTATGACATGGAATCGACGGCCGGCGCGATTGCCGGGGCCGTCTCGATGCCGCTCGACGAGCGCATTTCGCGCTGGCGGAGCATGTATGACCAGCTCCTTCGCTACAATGTCGGCCGCTGGTGCGAGGATTTCCTCGAGGCGCTCGAGACGCCGGTGAACGATCCCGCCTTCGGGTCCCAGCACCCGCACTTCCTCAAGGCGAGTTGAAAGGACCGCGGCTGATCGGTCGCTAGGTCTCCTCGATCGACTCGCGCAGGAGCTCGATCCGCAGCCACTCGTCCTCGGCTTCCGCCAGGGCACCCTGCGCCGTCGTCAGCGCCTCCGTCGCGCCGGCAAAGGCGCTCGCGTCGCGGGCATAGAGATCCGGATCGGCGAGCGTCTCCTCGAGGCGGCGCACCTCCTTGGTCAGCTCGGCAATCCGCCCGGGCAGCACTTTCAATGCATGCTGGTCGTTGAAGGAAAGCCGCTGCTTCGATGGCATGCGGGGCTTCGGCGCGGGTGTTTCTTTCGGCGCCGACCGGTCGCGGCCCACCTCCGGCCGCGCCCGTCCGCCGATGCCATGGCCGCGTTGCGCCACCATGTCCGAATAGCCGCCGGCATAGAGCGTCCAGTCGCCATCCCCGTCGGAGGCGAGCGTCGCCGTCACGATCCGGTCGAGGAAATCGCGGTCGTGGCTGACCAGGATGAGGGTGCCGGGGAGGTCGGCCAGCATCTCCTGGAGCAGGTCGAGGGTCTCGAGATCGAGGTCGTTGGTCGGCTCGTCGAGGACGAGCAGGTTCGAGGGCCGCGCCAGCGCTCGCGCGAGCATCAGCCGTCCCCGTTCGCCGCCGGACAGCGCCTTGACCGGCGCCCGCGCCTGGTCCGGCCGGAAAAGGAAGTCCTTCATGTAGCCGACCACATGGCGCGCTTCGCCGCCGACGATGACCGTGTCGCCGCGGCCGTCGGTGAGCACTTCCGCCACCGTTGCCTCCGGGTCGAGGCTTTCGCGGCGCTGGTCGAGGGTTGCGAGCTCGATATTCGCCCCGAGCTTCACCCCGCCGGAATCGGGCGCGAGCACCCCGGTCAGCAGGTTGACCAGCGTCGTCTTGCCGGCGCCGTTCGGGCCGACGATGCCGAGCCGGTCGCCCCGTTCGATGCGGATCGACAGGTCGCGGACGATCGGCCGGTGGTCGTAGCTCTTGGAGATTCCTTCGGCCTCGACCACCAGCTTGCCGGACTGGCGGGCTTCCTGGGCCGACATGGCGACGTTGCCGGTCGGCTGCCTCGCCCGGGCTTCGCGCCGTTCGCTGCGGAGATCGTTGAGCGCGCGCAGCCGTCCCTGGTTGCGTTTCCGCCGCGCAGTGACGCCATAGCGGAGCCAGTCCTCCTCCCGGGCGATCTGCCGGTCGAGCTTGTGGCGGTTGACCTCTTCCTCTTCGAGGACCGTGTCCCGCCACGCCTCGAAGTCCGCGAAGCCGCGGTCGAGCCGCCGCGTCGTGCCGCGATCGAGCCAGACCGTCGCGCGCGAGAGCGTCTGGAGGAAGCGGCGGTCATGGCTGATCAGCACGATCGCCGACCGCAGCCCGCCGAGCATGTCTTCCAGTGCCTCGATCGCCGCGAGGTCGAGGTGGTTGGTCGGCTCGTCGAGGAGAAGGATGTCGGGTTCCGGGGCGAGCACCCGGGCGAGCGCCGCGCGCCGGTTCTCGCCGCCGGAGAGCTGCCCGACCGGTTCGTCGCCGGTCAGCCCCAGGGCTTCGAGCAGGAGCCGGGCGCGATGGGGATCGTCCCCCGAAGCGAGCCCCGCCTCGACGAAGGCAAGGGTGGTGTCGAAGCCGGCGAGATCCGGCTCCTGCGGCAGGTAGCGCACGGTCGTTGAAGGCTGCAGGAAGCGTGTCCCGCCATCCGGCTCGACCATGCCGGCCGCGATCTTGAGCAGGGTCGACTTGCCGGAGCCGTTCCGCCCGACGAGGCAAAGCCGGTCGCGCGCCTCGACGGAGAGTTCGGCGCCGTCGAGCAGCGGCTCGCCACCGATGTCGAGGCGGATGTCCTGAAGCAGGAGGAGCGGCGGCGCCATCCTCAGCCCTCGACCGTCTGGCCCTGGTAGTCCTTGACGTCGGTGAAGACGATGCCGGGGTAGCGGTCGCGCTCGTGGTTCAGCATGAAGGAGGAGGTCGCCATGTAGACCAGCGCCCCGTCGAGGTCTTCCGCCATGTCGCCGCGGTGGCTGGCGGCGAAGCCGTCGACATCGCCGGGATTGGCGCTTTCGATCCAGCGGCAGACCTCGAAGCGCGTCGGCTCGAATTCGATCGGCAGCCCGTATTCCGCCGCGAGCCGGCCCTTCAGCACGTCGAGCTGGAGCGCGCCGACAACGCCGACGATCGGCTGCGCCCCGTCGATCGGCAGGAAGACCTGGACGACGCCTTCCTCGGCCATCTGGCGCAGCGCCTCGCGGAGCTTCTTGGCCTTCATCGCATCCTGGACGCGGACCCGGCGCAGGATTTCCGGAGCGAAGCTCGGCACGCCGCGGAAGGTCAGCGTCTCGCCCTCGGTGAGGGTGTCGCCGATCCTCAGCGTCCCGTGGTTGGGGATGCCGACGATGTCGCCGGCAAAGGCCTCGTCGACGGTGGCGCGATCCTGGGCGAAGAAGAATTGCGGCGCCTGCAGGCTGATCGGCTTGCCGGTGCGGACCAGCGTCGCCTTCATGCCGCGCGTGAGTTTTCCGGAGCAGATCCGGGCAAAGGCGATACGGTCGCGATGGTTGGGATCCATGTTCGCCTGGATCTTGAACACGAAGCCGGTCATCCGCGGCTCGTCCGGCGCGACGACGCGGGTCGAGGCGGGGCGGGGCTCTGGCGCCGGCGCGATCCGGGCCATGCGGTCGATGAGGTCGCGGACGCCGAAATTGCGGAGGGCGCTGCCGAACAGGACCGGGGTGAGGTGCCCCTCCCGGAAGGAGGTCAGGTCGAAGGGCCGGCAGGCGGCTTTCGCCAGGGCGATTTCCTCGGCGACGGTCTGCCGCTCGCTTTCCGGTAGGTAGTCGGCGAGCGCCGCGGCGTCCAGGCTCGGCACCGGTTCCGGTGCGTCGCCCTTGGCGTCGAGCCGGTGGATGGCATCCTGCTCGAGGTCATAGACCCCGGCGAAGGTCTTTCCCGAGCCGACCGGCCAGTTGACCGGCGCGGTGTCCAGCGCCAGCGTTTCCTCGATCTCTTCGAGGAGCTCGAAAGGATGGCGCCCCTCGCGGTCGAGCTTGTTGACGAATGTCACGATCGGGATGTCGCGCAGGCGGCAGACCTCGAACAGCTTCTTGGTCCGCGCCTCGATGCCCTTGGCGGCGTCGATCACCATGACCGCCGAGTCGACGGCGCTCAGCGTCCGGTAGGTGTCGTCGGAAAAGTCCTCGTGGCCCGGCGTGTCGAGCAGGTTGAAGATGCAATCGGCATATTCGAAGGTCATCACCGAGGTGACGACCGA
>JAGRKY010000231.1:0-2246 GCA_020442095.1 Bauldia sp. | reverse complement strand
CTTGGCCTTGACCTCGCCGGCAAGCTGGATGGCGCCGCCGAACAGCAGCACCTTCTCGGTCAGGGTCGTCTTGCCCGCGTCCGGGTGGGAGATGATGGCGAAGGTGCGCCGGCGCGCGGCGGACTGGGCGAGATTCATGGCATGGCTGCCGGCCGCGGCCGACGTGGTCCCTGGCTGGTGTGATGGGCGCGGGGCGCGCTCCTGCGATCCGGATACAGGATGCAGGCGTGTCGTCTTCGCCGGGCGCCGCCATGCCCGGCTTCGAGACGCGATGTCCTTAGAATACCCTCGAAAGGCTAGCAAGGCCGGAGATGCAGATGCCGGGCCGACCGCTGCCCGGCGGTAGCGGTTGACTTGCCTCCCGTACGGCGGGAGATTTTTCACTTCCGAATCGGAAGGAGAGCGAGGCGATGGCCTACAAGTTCGAAGTCTACAAGGACAAGGCGGGAGAATTCCGGTTCCGCTTCAAGGCTTCCAATGGCGAGACGATGTTCGGGTCGGAAGGCTACAAGGCGAAGGCCTCGGCCATGCACGCGATCGAATCGATCAAGAAGAACGCCCCGGGCGCCGATATCGACGACGGCACCTGATCCCAGGCCGCAACAGGTCCTGACAACGGCCCCGCCGGACGCCGACGGGGACGATTGGTGTTGCCCGGTCATGCGGGCGCCGTGACATCGCACCTTCACAACCGATAAATAATCAATCGGGACTCTCTTCACGCTGCAGGCGAGTGGAGCCTTTATTCGCGGCGGACGAAGACCTATTAATAGCTGAGCGAACCGAGGGAGTTGCTCATGTCGGACGTAACCATCAAGTCGCCTTTGCAGTATCTCGACCAGGCCATGTCCGGCCTTCGCGACCTTGGTCTCGTCAAGGAGACGCCGCCGGACGAGTCGCCGATCATCGGGCTCCTGGAAAAGATCACCGACCTCGATCCCGACAAGATCGCCGTCATCGCCCGCACGCTCAGCCAGATGTCGCTGTTCAACGAGGTCGTCCGCGAGCAGATCTCGGCGATGTCGGTCGGCCAGCGCTACGAGGAGATCACCGAGGCCTTCAACTCGATCCGTGACGACGCCAAGGCGATGGTCGACCAGATCGAGGACGGCAAGATCGACATCTTCGAGCGGGCGACCAATGTCTGGATGAAGATTTCGCGCGGCGACATTTCCGACCGCTTCGACAAGATCCACGACACATATATCGAGGTCTCCAAGGACACCAAGAACAACATCGACCGCGAGCACAAGATCCTCGAATCCTACATGGATTTCCGCGGCGCCCTCAAGCAGGCGGAGGTCAGCGCGCTCGAGGTCCTCAAGATCGCCGAGGGCAAGCTCAGCGCCGCCAAGGCGGAGCTCGATACCGCCGCCGAGGCGGTGAAGAACTTTGCCGGCGACGATCCGGCCGAACGCGCCCGCCTCGAGCTGATGCGGGACGAACGCCTCCGCGCGATGCAGACGGAAGACGGCCGCTACCAGATCGCCAAGGACCTCGCCGACAACCTGACCATCGGCTACAACACCTCTGAAGTGGTGATGGCCCGCCTCAACCAGACGACCAACGCCAAGGAGCGGGTCTACCAGCAGGCGGTCTCCTTCTTCACCACCAACGAGTCGGTCCTCACCGCGCTCAAGGCCTCCTTCACCGGTATCTTCGGCCTGCACGAGTCGACCGAGACGCTGAACCGCATGAAGGAAGGCGTGTCGCAGTCGATCGAGGTGCTCGCCGACATCGGCGGCAAGATCCAGGAAGAGGCGCTGAAGGCCGGCTACGGCCCGACCATCCGCGCCGATGCGGTCAAGAAGCTCGTCGACTCGGTCGTCAACTTCCAGGAGAAGTCGACCCAGATCATCGGCGAGATGCGTACGCTGGCGACCAAGAATTCCGAGGAAATCCGCGACGCCGTGGAAGACGGCAAGCGTCGCATGGCGAAGCTCGCCGCCGACGCCACCGTGCTGGCCGGCGACAACGTCATGGCAGGCAATGGCTGACACCGCCGCGCCGGCCACCGAAGCGCCGGCGCCGCAGCTCGATGACGTCATGCTGGCGATGGACGTGGTCGACACGCTCCGTCACCAGGATTCGCTTGTCGAGCGGGAACTCGGCCAGGAGTCGCGCGACGAGGCGCTGAAGGCGCGGCTCCGCCAGATTTACGAAAGCCAGGGCCTCGAGGTCACCGACCGGATCCTCGACCAGGGCATCGCCGCCCTCAAGGAAAGCCGCTTCACCTACACGCCGCC
>JAGRKY010000230.1 GCA_020442095.1 Bauldia sp. | reverse complement strand
GGCGAGATGGAGATAGGTGAAGAGAATCTGGCCCGGCCGGAGCTGCACCCATTCGTTCGGCTGCGGCTCCTTGACCTTGACGATCATGTCGGCGGTGGCGAAGACCTCCTCCGCCGTCTGCGCGATTCTGGCGCCGGCCGCGATGTAGGCGTCGTCGTCCGCCCGCATGCCGGCCCCTGCGCCGGTCTCGACCAGGACCTCATGGTCATGGGCGACATACTCGACGACGGCCGCCGGGGTGATCCCGACGCGTGCCTCGCCGACTTTGATTTCCCTGGGAACCCCGATCAGCATGGCTTGCTCCTTGGAAAGGGGGATATGGGATGGATTATGCCCGAAACGTCGCAACGTTTTCGTGATGAATCGTTGCGGATTCGATGAATTCGGCATTTAGTGTGCGCTCAACACCAGAAATTCGGTGAAAGCATGCAGCTTGACGAATTCGATCGCAGGATCGTTGCAATCCTCGCCCGGGAGGGCAGGGCGACGGCCGTCGAGCTCTCCGCCCGGGTCGGGCTGTCGCCGTCGGCCTGCACGCGGCGGCTCCAGAACCTCGAGGCGTCGGGCGTCATCGCCGGCTATCGCGCGGTGATCGATCCCGATGCCGTCGGCCTCGGGGTCAAGGCTTTCGTCGAGGTGACCCTGGAGCGGCAGAACGACGAGACGCTGCACGCCTTCGAGACGGAACTGGCGAAATGCCCGAACGTTCTCTCCTGCCACCTGATGTCGGGGGGCAGCGACTACCTGATCGAGCTTGTCGCGGAAGACCTGTCCGATTTCGCCCGGCTCCACGCCAACGTGCTGAGCCGGCTGCCGGGCGTGTCACGGATCGAGTCGAAATTCGCACTGCGCCAGGCCGTCGACCGGCCGCTCGTGCCGATCGCCTAGTATCTGACGAGGCGTCGCGCGAGTCCGTCGCCCGGGGTCAGGGCGAAGCCAGTGACGTCTCGCTGCGGCGATTTTCGCCACCGATCCTCACATAGACCGACAGGACGAGGCGTTCGGCCGGAGCGTCGATCAGGGGACTGTCGAGAACGCTCGCGAACGCATCCACCTGGGACCAGTCGTTCCAGTCGGTCAGATATTTCGCGACATACGGCGCCATATGCGGGCGCAGGCGCGCAAGATCGTGGAAAGCGCGGGCAATTCCCGGGCGCAGCGCCGGATCGCCGTCGCTCCCCTGGATGCCGAGGGCCGCGACGACGGACTTCAGCTCGTCGATGCTCCGCATCGGATCGCGAAAATAGGCCTCCGACAGTTTGCCGACGGCGGCGGGCCCGTCGATTTCAACCAGCGCTGTCGCCCAGGCTGCGAGATTTCCCCCCGAGCCACGGCGCGAAGCGCGGCTGATGGCGGCGCGGACGATATCCCGGCAGCCGGGATCATCGCTCCGTCCAAGCAGCAGAATGTAGGTCGGCGCCCAGGGAGCCATCGTCATATCTGCGAGGGCGGCCATGATCTCGGCGCGGGTGAGCTCCGTCTTCAGGCGCTTGATGTAGTGATATGGCGCCCGCGCGAGTTCGCTGAGAGCGATATGGCGGATGGTGCTGTTCCGGTCGGCATGGAGACCAGCGAAGAAGTTGAAGCGGCTCAAGCCGCTCTTGTCGGCCTGCCAGGCATCGAGCCGGGCGAGCACGTCGGCGGTCATTGCCCGCACTTCCGGGTCGGCGTAGGCGAGCCGCTGCCATTCGACCTCGGGCCTGACCGTCGAGAACGGCCCCATCCGCTTCCGATCCGGCCGTCCCCAGACCAGGAGGACGGCGTCGTCCGGGGCATTGGCCAGCCTCCGCCGGGTGGCGCTGTCGACGAGAAAGGGGATTGGGTCGGGTGGCAGGGAGCCCTTGAGGATGGCGACCGACCGGAAGGTGAAGGGCCTGGCCGGGTCTTCACGGGCAAGGATCACCGCCTCGCTCCGCAAGATCTGATCCGCAAAGGTGTCCTCGGGCAGGGCGATGCAGATGTAGCAAGCCCGGGCGGGCGTCCCCGCCAGCCCGAAGCTGAGAAGGACAAGGACGGACAACGAAGCCAGTCGGGTCTTGAGATGCTCCCCGGTGATCATTTTGCCCTCCCAGGCATCAGATCGTGACGCAGCTTACGCGAAGACGTGCAGGTTGAGCCAGGCAATCAGCGGCATCAGCGGCTTGATCCGGGCAAGCAGGAAGGCCGGCGCCTCCGGCCCGAACAATTCGTCGGGGATGGCAAGATCGCCGGTGCGGACCACCATGCCCTTCCGCCGCAGCAGGGTCGCCGCCGGCTCCTCGGCCTGATAGCCGCGCGGCGGACGGGAAAGCTGCGGTTCGTCGGGAATGCAGCCGACGCCGGCGGCGGCATCGAAGGCCGCGAGCAAGCCCTTGGCGCCGGCCTTCGTCGTCACTGCGGCGCGGTAGGCCTCGAGTTGCGCCGGCTCGAAGGCCCAGTGGCCGCCACCGAAACCGAAATGGTCGGAGCCGACGACGACATGGATGCCGGGGCCGTGGTTGGCGCGCCCGCCGGTGTAGAAGATGAGGTGCAGCATCGGCGAATAGGGCCGCTTGTCCTTCGAGAAGCGGACGTCGCGGTTGATGCGGCGGAGCGAGCCGTTGACCTTGGGGCTCGCGGTCAGGGGCGGATCGAGCGCGGCGAGCGGTTCCGCCATCGCGGCGATCAACGCCAGCGCCGGCCCGACATAGGACGTCTGGTAGCGATCGCGGTGCGCATCGAACCAGTCTTTGTTATTGTTAAGAGAGAGTTCCCGGAGGAACCGGGGCAGGTCCCTGTCGAGGCATGGCGTGAGACTGGCGGTGCTCAAATCTCCGATCCCCATCGCGACAAGGACGCGGGCATCATCCTGCCGCCGCCTGCGCCCGATCTAATTCACCTATCAGTTTATTTGTACCGTGCAGCGGAGGAAAGTGTGCCGAAGACGACACCGATAGACGACGACAGCGACCTCGCCCATTGGCGGAAGCTCGCCGACGATCTGGTAGCCGGGGAGGCTGGTGTCGAGCGCGGCCGGATGATGTCCTCCGACGCGGTCAAGTTCGGCGGCAAGGTGTTTGCCTTCTATACGACCAAAGGCCAGTTCGCCGGGCTCGGCGTCCGCCTCGGCCGCGACATAGACGTGTTTTCGCTCGGCCTCGGCGACTGGGAATACCTGGCGCCGTTCCAGTCGAAGCCGCCGATGATGGACTGGATCCTGATCGGATCGAAGGACCGCGCGCGGTGGCCGGAGATGGCGCGTTTCGCCCTCGACGTGATGCGCGGCGCCGTGCAGCTCGAGGCCGCACGGAAGCTCGGCCGGAAATAGGGTGGCCCAAAGAGAAACGGGCGCCCGAAGGCGCCCGTTCCGTTTCGCCAAGATGATCGGCCTTACATCAATTACTTGATGCCGGCCTTGTCGGTCACCGCATGGCTCCAGGCGCCCTCGGGCTGCTTGGTGATGACCGGATCGGAACCGCCCGACAGCAGGATGTCGACCGTCCGCTGGTAATCGGCTTCGACCAGCGCGCCGTCCGTGCCTTCGGTGAGCTTGTTGATCTCGCCCATCATCCGCCTCTGGTGCTTCTCGGTCTGGGCGCCGGTCTCGTCGTTCTCGAGAACGATGTCGGCGGCCTCGTCGGGATGCTCGCGGGCCCATTCCCAGCCCTTCATCGAGGCCTTGACGAAGCGCGCCATGACGTCGACGAAGGCCGGGTCGGAGAGCTTGTCCTCGAGCACATAGAGGCCGTCCTCCAGTGTCGCGACACCCTCGTCCTCATACTTGAAGACGATCAACTCCTCGGCCGGGATGCCGGCGTCGATGACCTGCCAGTATTCGTTATAGGTCATGGTCGAGATGCAGTCGGCCTGCTTCTGGAGCAGCGGATCGACGTTGAAGCCCTGCTTGATGACGGTCACGCCATCCGGGCCGCCCTCGGTCGGAATGCCGAGCTTCGACATCCACGACAGGAACGGATACTCGTTGCCGTAGAACCAGACGCCGAGGGTCTTGCCGCGGAAATCCTCCGGCTTGGTGATGCCGGT
>JAGRKY010000229.1 GCA_020442095.1 Bauldia sp. | reverse complement strand
GGCTTCGGCATCAAGGGCTTCACCCTGTCGATGATCGAGACCGCCATCGAGGTCACCGACGGCAACGTGCCTGCCTCGGTGATCGGCCAAATCCTCTCGGCCGGCCGCGACATGCTGAGCCACCCGGTCGAGACCCTGCCGCATGCCCGGGAAACGCTGGAGGCGCTCGCCGGTGACTATCGGATCATACTGATCACCAAGGGCGATCTCTTCGACCAGGAAAGGAAGCTCGCCCAGTCGGGGCTCGGAGAGCTTTTCGATGCTGTCGAGATCGTCAGCGCCAAGACCGCGGAGACCTATGCGCGGATCTTCGCGCAATACGGCGACGGCGCCGGCCGCAGCATGATGGTCGGCAACTCGCTGCGTTCCGACATCCTGCCCGCGATCGAAGCGGGAAGCTGGGGCGTCTACATCCCGCACGACCTGACCTGGGTGGTCGAACATGCCGAGCCCCCCGAAGGCGACGCTCGCTACCGGCAGCTTGTCGACCTCGGTGGATTGCCGGAACTGATCCGATCGCTCCACGCGGGTTGACGCGGCGCCCGCCGGCCATAGATCGTCGTGGAGAGACGATCCGGACGGTGTGCCCGAGATGGCTTTGCCCGCCCTGCTCCGCCGATTGCTTTTCGTTGCCATCGCCGCCCTGTCGATGGCGGGCGGGTGGATTCCCGTGGCCGGCGCCGAGGGCAATCTGCCGCTCCGCGGCGACACGACGGCCTATCGGGAAGAAGGCGAACGTCTTTTCCGCTTCCTCGCCGAAGCCGGCACCGAGATCGAGGCCCGGCAGATCGAGGACGAGATCTGGCACTACTGGTTCCGTGCCCCCGACGCGGCCGCGGCGGCTCTGATGGCGCAGGCGATGGACCGGCGCGGCAGCTACGACTTCGCCGGTGCAGCCGAGATACTCGACGAGCTGGTGGCGGTCGCCCCGGACTGGGCCGAAGCATGGAACCAGCGGGCTACCATCCGCTTCATGCAGGAGGACTTTCCCGGATCGCTCGCCGACATCGAGGAGACCCTTCAGAGGGAGCCCCGGCACTTCGGCGCCATGGCCGGGATGGCGCTCATCCTCACCCAACAGGGGCGGGTCCGTCAGGCCCAGGCGATTCTCCGCGAGGCCGTCGCGATCGATCCGTTCCTGCGGGAACGCGCGATGATCGTCGAGATACCGGAGAAAGACATCTAGCAGCGCCGGGCGGACAGGTTGAAGCCGCCCTGCTCTCATGATTCATGCGCGCTGCGGAGACCTTGTCCCTTGCCCGGTTCCGGGGCACTGTCCACGCGCGACTCGCATGCCCTGCCACGCCCGTCGGGAGGATCCGTGAGCCTTCAGATCATTGGTGCCGGCTATGGCCGCACGGGAACGATGTCGACCTATACGGCTCTGAAAGCGCTCGGCTTTCCCTGCTATCACATGGTCGAGGTCATACAGAACAAGGCCAACAAGACCCACCTCGACTTCTGGCGGAAGGTGGCCAACACCCCGGCGGGCACCCAGCACGATTGGGAGGCCGTCTTCGCGAACTATACCGCGGCCGTCGACAATCCCGCATGTTGCGTCTGGCGCGAGCTCATGGCCGCCTATCCGGATGCCAAGGTGCTGCTCACGCTCAACCCGCGTGGCCCCGAAGCCTGGTTCGAGAGCACCATCGACACGATCTACTTCACCGAGAACCGATGGCAGTTCAAGGTGCTGGAGGCCTTCACCCCCTTCGGCCGCAAGTTCGGCGACATGTCGCGCAAGCTGATCTGGAAGCGCAATCTTCGCGACACCCTCCCCGACCGCGCCAGGGCGATCGCCGAATACGAGCGACACGTGGCCGACGTCAAGGCGACCGTCCCGGCCGACAGGCTGCTGGTCTTCTCTGTCGATCAGGGCTGGGAACCGCTCTGCACGTTCCTCGACGTGCCGGTACCGGACACGCCCTTCCCCAACGTCAACGACCGGGCGCAGATCCAGAAGGCGCTGCGCGACATGACCAAGGGCGCCTATGTCATCCTCGCAGGGCTCGCCGTCGTTGCGGTCGCGGCGATCTACGGTCTGGCGCGGCTGTTCGGCGGCTAATGAAAACCGCCGCTACGCCAGCGCCTTGACGATGCCCTCGGTCATCTTCTTGGCGTCGCC
>JAGRKY010000228.1 GCA_020442095.1 Bauldia sp. | reverse complement strand
CGCGCCGGGCGCCCTGGTAGGCGCGAACCGCGGCGCGGACGATGAAATAGGCGATCAGCCCCGATATCGCCCCCAGCGGCAGCGCGCCCACCAGCATCGGCTCGAGGACGCTGACGATCTCCTGCCATGGCGCATGGAACAGGTCGGGCCGCATCGGCGGCGGCGGGGCGCCGCCCAATTCATGGCCGAGGAGCCAGTGGCCGACGGTGTAGGAGCCCCACCACATGAAGGGGAAAGTCAGCGGATTGCCGACGACGGTACCGAAAAGCGCGGCAAGCACGTTGCCGCCGATGAAGAAGGCGACGACCACCGCCATCATGAAATGGAAGCCGAAGAGCGGCGTCCACGACACCAGCACGCCACAGGCGAAACCCGCCGCGATCGCATGCGGCGAAGCGCCGAGACGCAGCACCCGCTTGCCGAAATACCTGAGCGACCGACTCCAGCTCTGCCTCGGCCAGAGCGCGACACGCAGCCTTTCAGCCCTGGTCGGTGGAGTACGTCGTTGAAACAGCATGGCTTATTTCAGACTGCCAGTCCGCGGCTGCCGGGCTTGACCGCCGGTATGGCCGCCATTTCGGGCGGAATCGCGTCGGCGGGATAGGCCGGCACCTTGTAGTTGGCCAGGGCGACGAGCGGCACGCCGACATCCGCCTCGCCGGCCGAGCGATCGATCAGGCAGGCGCAGGCGACGACCTCCGCGCCGAGCCCCCGCACAGCCTCGATCGTCTCGCGGATCGAAAGGCCGGTGGTGACGATGTCCTCGACGATGACGACGCGCGCGCCCCTGGGCAGCTCGAAGCGGCGGAGGCGAAAGGCGCCCTCTTCCCGCTCGACCCACATCGCCGGCACGCCGAGATGCCGGGCGGTCTCGTAGCCGGGCACGATCCCACCGACCGCGGGCGAAATGACGAAGTCGATCGGGCCGATCCCGGCGGCACGGACCTTTTCGGCGAGCGCCCGGCAAACCGCCTCGGTCTTGTCGGGATACATGAAGACCCGCGCCTTCTGCAGGAAGACCGGGCTATGCAGCCCGGAACTCAGAATGAAATGTCCCTCGAGTATCGCTCCGGCGCTGCGGAAAACCTCGATTACCTCGGCCTCAGTCATCCAAAATCCTTCAGGCGCTCACCCGGTTCACCGTGCTGACCACCGGCCGGGCCCGGAGTTGCGCGATGACGCGGGACAAATGCTTCATGTCGAATACCTCAAGATCGATCAGCATGACCGAAAAATCCGGGGCACTCTTCGTCATTCTCACGTTGGAGATGTTTCCGTCGTTGTCGGCGATCACCTGGGCGATCTGGGCCAGCGTACCCGGCTCGTTCATCGCCGTCACTTCAATCCGCGCGGGAAAACGCTCGACCTCGTCCTGGTCCATTTCCCAGCGCACATCCAGCCAGCGGTCGGGCTCGTCGTCGAATTCCTTGAGGGCCTGGGAGGTGATCGGATAGATCGTCACCCCCTCGCCCGGGGTGGCGATGCCGACGATCCGTTCGCCGGGAAGCGCGCCGCCCTCGGCGAAGCGGACCGGCATGTCGCCGGCGAGGCCGCGAATCGGAATTGCCCGGTCGGCCTTGTCGTCCGCCTTGCGGCCGGTCCCCGCCTTGCGGGGAAAGCCCGGCACGCGGAACTTGAGGCCGGCGGCGCGCGGCAGGCCGAACCAGCCCTCCTCGTTGCGGGCACGGCCACGCGGCAGGCGCTCTTCCTTGTGGTCGGGATAGGCGGCCTTGAGCACGTCGACCAGCGGGATCTCGCCACGCCCGACGGCGGCCAACGCGTCATCGAGGTTGGATTGCGCGAGCCGCGGCAGGATCGCCTTGATCATCTCGTCCGAATAGGCGCGCTTCGCCCGCTCGAAGCCCCGCTCCAGGATGCGCCGGCCAAGCCCCGCATACTGGCGGCGGACCGCGGTCCGGGTCGCCCGCCGGATCGCCGAGCGCGCCTTGCCGGTGACGACCATCGATTCCCAGGCGGCCGGCGGGACCTGCGCCCTGGAGCAGACGATCTCGACCTCGTCGCCGTTATGGAGCTCGGTCATCAGCGGCATCGCCCGACCGTTGATCTTGGCGCCGACGCAGGTGTCGCCGATATCGGTGTGGACCGCATAGGCGAAATCGATCGGCGTGGCGCCGCGCGGCAGGGCGATGAGCCGCCCCTTGGGGGTGAAGCAGAAGACCTGGTCCTGGAAGAG
>JAGRKY010000227.1 GCA_020442095.1 Bauldia sp. | reverse complement strand
CCAGATCCTCTGCGAGGCCGGCCTGCTGCCGGGTGCGCTGATGCGCAATGCCAGCCTCCGCTTCGTCTGCACCGAGGTCCACCTTCGCGTCGAGACCACGGATTCAGTCTTCACCAGGAACTATGCCGAGGGCCAGACCATCCGCTGCCCGGTCGCGCATGGCGACGGCAATTATCGCTGCGACAATGACACCCTCGCCGTGCTCCGCAACGACGACCGCATCGCCTTCCGCTACGTTGACGCGTCCGGCGAAGCCACGGCGGCGGCCAATCCGAACGGCTCGGTCGAGAACATCGCCGGCATCCTCAGCGCCGGGCGCAACGTCCTCGGCATGATGCCCCACCCCGAGAACCTCATCGAGGCGATCCAGGGTGGAACGGACGGTCGGGCGCTGTTCGAAAGCGTCATGGGCGAGCTCGCCGTCGCCGGCTGACCGCCAACTCCCGCCAATACCTCGATTTTTCCCCGCTGCCTCGCGGTCTCCGCGTCGCCTTGCGTCCTTTCGCTTGACACCGACGATGGTGAATGGAATGAATATTCCATAACGAAGGGCGATAAGCTCATAAATTCCGCCATTGAAGGCGGGAACGGGAGGATGCGGTGGAAAACGCCGGGACGGGCCACGAAGCGCCGCTTCTCGAGGCCCGCAACATCACCAAGTATTTCGGTGCCATCACGGCGCTCGACGGGGTGAATTTCCGCCTCTCGCGTGGCGAAGTGCTCGGCGTCGTCGGCGACAACGGCGCCGGCAAGTCGACCCTGATGAAGATCCTCTCCGGCCTCTACGCGCCGAGCGAGGGCCAGATCGTCTTCGACGGCAAGCCGGTTCGCTTCTCGAGCCCGCGCGAGGCGCGCGATGCCGGCATCGAGATGGTCTATCAGGACCTCGCGCTCGCCGGAAACATGACGATCTACGAGAACATCTATCTCGGCCGCGAGCCGGGGCAGAAATTCCTCGGCCTGTCGGTGGTCGACCAGAAGCGCAGCCGGGTGATGGCGCAGCACCACCTCGACGAGCTCAAGATCCACGTCAAAAGCGTCGATCAGCTGGTCGAGGAATTGTCGGGCGGCCAGCAGCAGGCGGTCGCCATCGCCCGGGCCACCGCCTTCGACGCCCGGGTGGTGATCATGGACGAGCCGACCGCGGCGCTGGCGATCAAGGAGGTCGGCAAGGTCCTCGACCTGATCAAGGGGCTGAAGGACCACGGCGTCTCGATCATCCTGATCAGCCACCGCATGGACGACGTCTTCTACGTCTGCGACCGGGTGATGGCACTCTTCCACGGCCGGAATTTCGCCGACGCCCCGCTCAAGGACACCAGCCGCAACGAGGTCATCGGCTGGATCATGGGCACCAAGGGCCATACCGAAGCCGTCGCCCACGACCAGGTGCGCTGACTATGGGCACGAAGGCATATGTGCTGCGCTTCCTTGATCGCTTCGGGATCATCGTCGTCGTCCTGTTGATGATCGCCGTGCTCACCTACCTGGAGCCGCAATACTTCCTCACCTTCCGGAACTTCTCGAACATCCTGAAGCAGATCGCCGAGAATGCGATGCTCTCGCTCGGGATGCTGCTCGTCATCCTCACCGCCGGCATCGACCTCTCGGTCGGCTCGGTCCTGGCGCTTTCGATGATGTGCCTGGTGATGGCGGATATCGTCGGCGGCTGGCCGTGGTGGATCGTCGTCTTCATCGGTCCCGTCGTCGGCATCGCGGCGGGCCTGTTCAACGGCTTCGGCCTGACGCTCCTGCGCCTTCCCCACCCCTTCATCATGACGCTCGGCACCCTCTTCGCGGTGCGCGGCCTCACCAACCTGATCTCGGGCGGCGTCCCCTATTCCGGCCTCTCCGCGCCGGTCCGCTTCCTCGGCTCGGCGCAGGTCCCGCTCTCCTTCCTCGGGCCGGGTGCGACGCTTCCGGTCAGCACGATCGTCGTCGCGGTGAGCTACGTCGGAATCTCGCTCTTCCTCCGCAAGGCGGCGATCGGCCGGCATATCTATGCGGTCGGCGGCAACCCCAATGCGGCGCGGGTCAGCGGCATCAACGTCGACCGCATCCTGCTTCTCGTCTATGCGCTCTGCGGCTTCTTCGCCGGCATCGCCGGCTTCCTCACCGCGGGCCGCACCAATTCCGGCTTTCCGCTCGCCGGACAGGGCGCCGAGCTCGACGCCATCGCTGCGGTGATCATCGGCGGCGCCAGCTTCTTCGGCGGCCGCGGCACCGTCCTCGGCGTGCTCGGCGGCGTCTTCATCATGGGGCTGCTCCGCAATGGCCTGAACCTCCAGAATGTCAGCCCTTTCTGGCAGCAGCTCCTGATCGGATTCATCATCATCTTCGCGGTGTGGATCGACGTCCTGAGGCGTCGCGCCGCCGTGCGGACATGACGGGCAAACACCATCCCGCCGGCTCCCGCCGGCGGTTTCAACGGAAGAACGCTCAAAAGGAGGAAATCAGAATGAAAGCCAAGCTTCTGGGACTGGCCAGCGCACTCGCCATCCTCACCGCCGCCGGCGGCGCGCATGCCGAGACCGTCCTGCTCAGCATGAAGGGTCCGGGCGCCGGCAACCCCTTCTGGGCGGCCGTCGAGGCCGGCGCGAAGGAGAAGGCCGCCGAGCTCGGCGTCGAGCTCGTGGTGCTCGCACCGCCGACCGAGAGCGACGTCCAGGCGCAGATCGCCCAGGTCGAGGACCAGCTCGTCAAGAATATCGACGCGATGGCGATCGCCCCGACCGACCCGAACGCGCTCGGGCCCATCGTCGACCAGGCGATCCAGCAGGGCGTCGGCGTCGTCTTCGTCGACACCAAGGGCATCAACGACGGCGTGACCTTCATCGGCACCAATAACGAGGTCGGCGCCGCGCTTGCTGCCGACTTCATCTGCAAGAACATCGACAAGGGCAGCGACGTTGCGATCCTTCAGGGCATCATCACCCAGTCGACCGGCAAGGCCCGGGCCGACGGCGCCAAGAAGGGCCTGACCGACTGCGGCCTCAACGTCGT
>JAGRKY010000226.1:9713-13594 GCA_020442095.1 Bauldia sp. | reverse complement strand
CGGTCGAGGCACCGGTCGAGCAGCGTCTCGGCCGTTAACGCGCCCGAGCGCAGCTCCGCCCCCGTCCCGGCAATATCCTCCGCCATCGTCGTCTCCCTTGTTGTTATTGTTGCAATGGCCGGCCGATCGCGGCGGGCATCTTCGACGAGCGCCCGATCCCGGCGAGGACGGCGAGCGCGATGAGATAGGGCACCATGTGGATGATGTAGGAGCTGACCGGCACGCCGAAGCTCTGCAGCCTGAGTTCGAAGGCCTCTGCCGCGCCGAACAGCAGGCAGGCCGCCGCCGCTCCCCAGGGCGACCAGCGCGCCACGATCAGCGACGCGAGCGCGAGATAGCCGCGTCCGCCGGTCATCCCGTCGGTGAAGGTGCCGACCTGCTGCAGCGTCAGCACCGCCCCGCCAAGCCCGGCAATTGCTCCGCAGGCAATGACCGCGATTATCCGTACCCGGAACGGGTCGGCGCCGGAGGCGAAGACCGCTTCGGGGTTCTCGCCGGTCGCCCGCAGCGTCAGGCCGGCCTGGGTCCGCCCGAGGAAGAAGGCGAGCGCCGCGCAGCCGATGACCGCCACATAGGTCAGCGGCGGATGGTCGAAGAGCAGCGGCCCGACTACCGGGATGTCGCTGAGCAGCGGGATCGGCCACGGCCCGAGCAGCGTCAGGTGGAAGGATACCGGCTTGCCGCCCCCGGCAAGGATGCGGACAAGATAGCTGGTCAGCCCGAGCGCCAGGATGTTGGCGGCGAGCCCGGTCACCATGTTGTCGGCGCGGAAGCGCACCGTCACCACCGCGACCGCCACCCCGATCAGCGCCCCGCCGATGGCAGCGAGCAGGATCCCGACCGCCATGCTGTCGGTCGCCCAGGCGCCGACCGTCGCCGCGAAAGCGCCCGCCAGCATCATTCCCTCAAGGCCGACCGCGAACACCCCTGCCCGCTCGGAGAGAATACCGCCGAGCGCGGCGAAGAGCAGCGGCGTCGCGATCCGGATGGCGGCGTCGAGGAAATCGATCATGTCCGGCGCACCGTGGCTGCGAGGACGAACAGCATGGTCAGTCCCTCGATCACCGCGACCAGCGCCGAGGGAACCCCGACCTGCCGCTGCATCGAAAGCGAGCCGGCCTCCAGCAGCCCGACGAAAAGCGCCGCAGGGATGATCGCCAGCGGCTCCAGCGCGCCGAGCAGCGCGACGGTCACCGCCTTGAAGCCGAAGCCGAGCGAGAAGCCCTCGATCAAACGCCTGTGGATGCCGAGCACCTCGATGCCGCCGGCGAGCCCCGCCAGCGCCCCGGCGAGCAACATCACCCCCCAGGTCACCCGGGCAAGCGAGAAGCCGGCATAGGCGGTCGCCGGCCGCGAGCTTCCCGTCACCCGGATGGCGAAGCCGAAATTCGTCCGCCACAGCACGAAGGAAAGTGCCGCAGCCGCGACGATTGCGACGATGAAGCCGGGATGCGCGTCGAGCCCCGGAAAGCGCGGCAGCCAGACCTCGCGCGGCATCAGTGGCGACTGGAGGAATCCCGCGCCCTTCTGCCCCAGCGAACCGGCGAGGAGCTGCTGCACCAGGATCAGCGCGACGAAATTGAGGAGGAGCGTCACCAGCACCTCATGGACCCGGCGACCGAGATGGATCGCCGTCGCGATCGCCGCCCAGCCGGCGCCTGCCGCCGCCGCGGCAATCAGCACGACGACAATGGCAAGCGGCGACATGCCTTCGGGCAAGGCGAGCGCCGCCGCCGCCGCGCCGATCCCGCCGATCGCGATCTGGCCCTCGGCACCGATGTTGATCACCCCGGCGCGGAAGCACATCGCAACCCCTGCCCCGGCGAGCAGATAGGGCGTCGTCCGGGTGAGCGCGACGCCGATCTGGTGTGGCGTCCCGACCGCGCCCGCCGCCATCGCCGCGAAGGCGGCGAAAGGATCGTGGCCCGCGAGCAGGATGAGACCCGCCGCGCAGAGCATCGACAGCAGCACGGCGAGAATGATCCGGCCCGCCAGCCGGTCGGTGGCGAAGCGCAGGCCGAAGGCCCGGCCGCCCGCCTCGGAGGCGCTGCCCGGCGATGGCGAGGTCGTGTCGCTCATGCTGCCCGCCCCGACATCCACAGCCCGATCTGCCGCATGTCGGCCTCGCCATGCGGGACGACCCCGGCGAAGCCGCCGCCGGCCATCACCGCGATCCGGTCGCTGATCGTCATCACTTCCTCGAGTTCCGACGAAACGTAAAGCACCGCGGCCCCGGCATCGCGGAGTGCGATGACCCGGTCGAGCACGAAGCGCGTCGCGCCGGGATCGAGCCCCCAGGCCGCCTGATGCGCGATCAGCACCGCCGGTCCGCGGTCAAGCTCCCGCGCGACGACGATCTTCTGCTGGTTGCCGCCGGAGAGCCGCGCGACGATCGCCGACGGGCCGGAGGCGCGAATGTCATAGGCGGCGATCAGCGACTCCGCCTTCGCCTGGCCCGCCGCGGGCTGCAGCACGCCATGTGCCGAATAAGGCGGCTTGCGGCTGTCCCGCAGCATCAGGTTCTCGGCGACCGTCATGCTGCGTACCAGGGCGGTCGCGCCACGATCCGCCGGCATATAGGCCATCCCGGTCCGAACCCGCTCCGCCACGGAAGCGTCGGAGATATCCTTGCCGTCGAGATGGAGGCTGCCGCCTTGCATCCGGCGCAAGCCGGCGAGCGTCTCGACCAGCTCGATCTGGCCATTGCCATCGACGCCGGCGATGCCGAGGATCTCGCCGCCGCGTATCTCGAAGGACAGCGGCGTGAGCCCCGGCGAGACCAGGTCCCGCGCCGCAAGCCGTACCGGACCGAGCTGCGGCGCCTGATGCGCCCGCTTGGTGCTGATCGTCCGGCCGACCATCATCTCGGCGAGCTGGCCGCGGGTGACGTCCGCAACCGGCGCCCGACCGGTGACGCGACCGTCGCGCAGCACCACGACCTCGTCGCAGACCTCGAGCACTTCGGGCAGTTTGTGGGTGATGAAGACGATGCCTTTTCCCTCGGCCTTTAGCCGGCGAAGGATCGCCAGAAGATCGGCGACTTCGGTCGGTGCGAGATTGGACGTCGGCTCGTCGAGGATGAGCAGTTCCGTCTCCCGCAGGATCGCCTTGAGGATCTCGACGCGTTGCCGGCGCCCGAGGGGAAGCGACGCGACGCGGGCGCGCGGATCGAGGTCGAGGCCGAAGCGCTGGCTCGCCTCGCGGATGCGCTCCTCCATCGCCGCGGTCTGCAGTACCTTGCCCGCGTCGGGCCAGCCGAGCATCACATTCTCGACCACCGTCATCGCCTCGATCAGCATGAAATGCTGATGGATCATCGTGATCCCGGCGGCCATCGCCTCGCGGGGATTGTGGTCGGAGAGCTCCCGGCCCTTGAAGACGATCGCGCCGGCATCGGGCGGCTGCATGCCGAACAGCACCTTCATCAGCGTGCTCTTGCCGGAGCCGTTCTCGCCGAGCAGGCCGACGATCTGTCCCGCCTGGACGTCGAGGTCGATGCCGTCATTCGCACGCAGCGTGCCGAAGCATTTCACCATGCCGCGCATTTCGAGGAGAGCCGTCATGCCCTCTCCCGCATCGGCCGCCCGACCCTGCAGGCGGCCGACAACCTGACGATGGCCGGGCGGAACCCGGCCATCGCGTTGTCGTGTTTGTCGTCGTTCAGGTTCACCGAAGGATAGCCTAGCTGCCGCTGCGCGCGTCGTCCTCGGTCGGCTCGATCTTCAGCTCGCCCGAGGCGAACTTGGTAGCGAGATCGTCGAGCTCCTTCACCACCTCTTCCGGAACGATCGGGTTGAACGGCTTGCCTTCGTCATACATCAGCGCCGCCCCGGTCACCGGCGCGGTGTCGTAGCCGTACTGGACGAAGTCGCCGAACAGCT
>JAGRKY010000226.1:0-9677 GCA_020442095.1 Bauldia sp. | reverse complement strand
ACATGCCCGGCCAGTCCTCGATGATGTTGGTCAGCACGAGGTCGGGCGCGATCTTGGTGTGGTCGAAGCCGCGTCCGGTCACGTAGACGTTCTTCTCCTTGGCGGCCTGCATCAGGCCGGTCTCGGCGGCGTTCAGCTTGCCGGTGATGAAGTCGGCACCCTGCGCGATTACCGACAGCGCCGCCTCTTTCGCCTCGGCGGCGTCTTCCATGTCCTTGATGTAGAGGATGGTGACCTCGGCGCCGCCCTTCTCGGCGCAGATGCGGAACCCGCCGGCCTGCGCCGTGATGTTGGGAACGCCCTGCAGGCCGTAGATGCCCGCCACCTTGTGGGTCTTGCTCATCTTCGCGGCCAGCGTGCCGAGCTGGCAGCCGAACTGGGCATTGTTCCAGTCGATCGACATCACGTTCGGCGGCATGCCCTCGTTACCCGAAACCGCGATGAACTGAACGTCGGGGAAGTCCGGCGCCACCTGCTCCATCGCCGAAACGAAGCGGCCGGAATGGCCCATGACGATGTTGTAGCCCTCGCTGGCATATTCGCGCAGCGCTTCGGCTTCGTCGGCGTCGGCGACGTTTTCCGAATAGGCCGTGACGAATCCATGCGGTTCGAGGCTCATCAGAATGGCGTAGCCGAGCGCGTTCCAGCTCTGGTCGTTGATGCTACCGGGAAGAAGGATAGCCGCCTTATCTTCAGCCAGGGCCGGGGCGGTGAACGCAGCGACCGAGGCCAGCAAGACCGCCGCGGCGGCGGGGCGGCGAAGGCTCCGAGAGATGTGTCTAGTCATGTGAAAATCCTCACGTTTTCACCCTTCCGGCCGACGCAGGTTTGCCTCGACCAGGGAGCCCTACACGGAGCAAATTCAATGCCAGCGATCGGCTGGCATGCGCGCCCTAGACCCGGGCGATCGCAGCGATCGGCGCCTCCCCCGGCTTGCACTGATGCTCGGTTCCACCCGAAACGAAGATCGCCGCGTCGCCCGTTACCGAGGCGATCACCGCGCCGAGCGCCGCCCGGGCGTGGCGCTCGTAATTGATGTCGGCATCGGACAGCATGGTCGTCCGCCGGCCGCGCAGAAGACCGCCGGGCGGCGCTTCCGCCTTGGCGAAGATCGCCACCGCCTCGGCGTCGCCGGCGCCGCCGCTCGCGTCCCGGATCGCGGCGCGGACACCGTCCGCGTCGATCACGTCGCGCAGGATCGCGTGGCCGATCCTGAGGTCGCCGCCCGCCTTCGGCGAATTGCCGAAGAGCAGGATTTCGCAGTTCTTGAGCTCGCCGCCGGCCGACGTATTGGCGACGGAGGAATAGAGATCCATCCGCGTCGCGATCGCCTCATCGTTGACCTCGGCCGCGGCCACCTCGCCGAGCGCCAGCGCCACGCCGAGCGCGGTCGCGCCACGGGCATAGGGCTTTGAACCGTTGGGGTCCTGGGTGACGAGCTTCGCCCCCCGGCTGTTGGCGTCGGCGACGGCGGCCGGCGTCAGCAGCGGTCCCTTGACCTGGACATAATGGACGTCGGCGGCATCCTCGATACCGGCTTCCGCCTGGGCCCGGCGGACTGCGTCGGCGACCGTCTCGACCTCCGCCATCGTCCCCACTTCCTCAGGCGCGAAGTCGCGGGTTACCGCGATTCCGATCGCCAGGCGCTTGTCGCCCGCCGGCTCGGCTCCGCTGCGGGTGAAGATCGTCGCATGCGGGCTGAGGACGCCTTCCGTCCCGCCCGACCAGACGAAGGCGATGCGCTTGGCGACGTCGTCGGCCGACATGCCGAGATGCTTGCCGAGCGCGATCGAGAAGGACAGCGTCGCGAGCGCCCGGGTGAAGTCGTTGGCGCCGCCATTTCCCTCGGTCTTGCCGATGCTGGCGACGATCTCCTCCGGCCGGATCGTGCCGTCGGCGATCAGCCGCTCGAGGCCGGAGACATCGGCCGGACTGTTCATCAGGACCTTGTGAACGCCGACGCGCATCCCGCTCTCCTTCGTTGTTTCACCGCGATACTATGCCGGCCGGTTGGACCGTCAACTTTGTTGGAAAAGATTTCACGATGTGGAATAGTGCGACAACAGCGATCGACGGGGTCGTCATGGACGCAGTGGTAAGCAGCCCGCGCGCTCGGCGCAGCGATGAAAAAACGCGCAGTGCCGCATCGGGTGGCGCCGGCGTCCAATCGCTCACCCGGGCCTTGTCGATCCTCGATGCCCTGGCGGCAAGCGACGACGGGATGACGTTGACCGCGCTCGCCCGCCAGGTCGCCCTCCCCCCGTCGAGCGCCCATCGCCTGCTGACCACCATGCAGCGCCAGCGCTTCGTCCGCTTCGACCAGACGTCGATGTCATGGCAGATCGGCGTCCAGGCCTTCCATGTCGGTAACGC
This sequence comes from Bauldia sp., assembly GCA_020442095.1. The sequence goes on along the minus strand of JAGRKY010000226.1, from coordinate 7,304 downwards.
CTTTGCCCGCACCCGCGACGTGGCCGTGCTCGCCAAGCCCTATATGCGCAAGCTGATGGAGGAGTGCGGCGAGACGGTGAATCTCTACGTCCTGAGCAGCAACGAGTCCGTGGTCTGCATGGCGCAGATCCAGTGTCACCAGACCATCCGGGCGATCTCTCGCCCCGGCGGCCAGGTGCGGATGCACGGGTCGGCGGCCGGCAAGGCGATGCTCGCCCATATGACCCGGGAGGAAGTCGCCGATATCGCCCGCAAGCACGGCCTTGCGCGTAACACCGCCAACACCATCGACAGTCTCAGGAAGCTCCATGCCGATCTCGGCCGCATCCGCGAGCGCGGCTATTCGATCGATGACGAGGAATTCGCGATCGGGCTGCGCTGCGTCGCCTCCCCGATTTTCGACGAGCGCGGCGTGGCCCATGCCGCCCTGTCGGTCGCGGGACCGAGCTCTCGTATCTTTGACCAGCGGATCGCCGAGCTCGGCCGCATGGTCGGGGCCGCGGCCCGGTCGGTGACCACCGAACTCGGCGGGTCGATCAGCCTGTCACCAGGCTGAAAACCCTCCCGACCCGGCGCGCCGCCCCTTTTGCCGGGCCGGTCAGCCCGTCCCGCACGAACACGAGCTTGCAGACGACGTAATCGACGATATCGCCGGTCTTGAACTCGTCCGGCAGTCCATTCCAGGCCAAGGCACGACGCGATCCTCGCCGCAGGATGCGCAAATCGGCGCCGCATTCTTCTCTTTCCAATATTTTCTGATTTTATCGATAGTTTCCAAACTCGGTTACTTGTCTGCAGACGCCCCGGCCTTCGCAAACCGGTTTTCGAGAATGAAGTCGACTGTCGTCTGATAATGCGCAGAGAGCAGCGTCTCGACCTGCGCCGGCTCGCCGGCCAGGTATGCCTCGAGGATTTCGCGATGCTCCTCCTTTTCCTTCCGCTCCGGATAATTGATGGCGGCCAGCAGCCGATAGCGCTCATAGACGTCGAAAAGCTGCTCGCAATACTGGATGATCCATTTCAGCTTGCATCCGGCGACGAGCGCCATGTGGAATTCCCGGTGGCGCTTTTCCCACGCCGGGTTGCGCTCGTGCCCCTCGTCCGAAAGATGGCGCGGCTCCTTGCTGAGCCGGTGAAAAGCCAGCACCAGCTGCTCCTCGGAAGCGACGTCCTGGGCGGCAATTGCCTCGCGTATGCCCAGACTCTCGATCAACACCCGCGTCCGGACGAGCTGCAGCAATTCGTCCCGGCTGATGTCGGCGACCCGGAAGCCCTTCTGCTCCTCCCGCACCACCCATCCATCGGCATCGAGACGGCTTAGCGCTTCGCGGATCGGACTGATGCCCGCCTTGTAGCGATCGCGGAGATGATCGAACAGGAGCTTCTCGCCAGGGCGACACCGCCCTTCGATGATGTCGAGCCGGATCGCCTCGTAGACAGTCGTCGCCAGGGTAAGCCCGGAAGCCTTGTCTTTCACAGCTTGTGTCCTCGCTCTCGGCACCGCCGAACCGCCTCCCCGGCCTCGGTCGGGGGCATAGCCATTAGCAGCCAATCCTGTTTTGAAAAGCAGAATCTCCAAACCGTTACGACAAAAAAATGGAAAATCTATTGACTTGATCCATTTTTTTGGAAAGCTTTAGCGGCGACCGCATGGCGACCTGTGACGAGCCGGCGCGTCGTCACTAAGAACGGTCAAAAGGGAGGAAAACGACCGATGGCGAGACTGCAGGACAAGGTGGCAATCGTTACCGGCGGCGGCACCGGCATCGGCGAAGCAACCAGCCACCGGTTCGTGGAGGAAGGCGCCAAAGTTGCGGTCTTCGACGTCAACGAAGAGGCCGGAAAGGGCACCGTCGACGACGTTTCGAAAGCGGGCGGCGAAGCGATCTTCGTCAAGGTCGACGTCTCTGACGAATCGAATGTCGCAAGCGGCATCGCCGAGGTTCTTGCCAAATGGGGCAAGATCGACATCCTGGTCAACAACGCGGCCATTCCCGGCGTCAACAAATACGCCCACGAAGTCACCGTCGAGGAATGGGACAAGATCTTCTCGATCAATGTCCGTGGCGTGTTCCTGTGCACCAAGCACGTTCTGCCGACGATGATGAGCGCCAAAAGCGGCTCTATCGTTAACTTCTCGTCGATCTACGGCCTGATCGGAAACGAGGACCTGCCGCCCTATCACGCGACCAAGGGGGCGGTGCTGATGATGACCAAGACGGACGCCATCTGCTATGCGCCCCACGGCATTCGCGTCAACGCCGTGCATCCGGGCTCGACCAAGACGCCGCTCTTCATGAAGGCCGGCGAGACCTTCCCGGGCGGCCTCCAGCACTACCTGGACATCATGAAGGAAAAGCACCCGCTGACGCTGGGCGAGCCGGTCGACGTGGCCAATTGCGTGCTGTTCCTGGCTTCGGACGAGGCCCGCTTTGTCACGGGTGCAAGCCTGGTCTGCGACGGCGGCTACACCGCGCAGTAGAGAGCGAGCCAAGGCTCGCTGATATCGAAAAATCCGGACTGCACGCCGTTTCTTGGAAAGAGCCTGAAACGGCGGAGAACTGACTTCGCAGTGGATCGCCATTGGGGCGAACGAAGGGAGGACGACACATGTCGAGAAAGCACATTTTACCTACCGCGCTGTCTCTGCTCGTTGCCGGCGGGATGGCTTACGCCACCCAGGCCATCGGTCAGGAGCTTGACGGCTACAAGGGCGCGCCGCGCACCGAAATCTGGTCGCCGGTGGAGCTCCAGTACACCGACACGACCCAATACAAGAAGGACCCGCCCTACGTCATCGGGTTCTCGAACGCATCGGTCGACAACACCTGGCGCCTCGCCCAGCTGCATGCCATCGAGGCGGCGGCCGCGCGGCACAAGGATGTCATCAAGCAGCTGATCATCACCGACGCCAACAACAACCCGTCGAAGCAGGTGTCCGACATCGAGGACCTGCTGCAGCGCGGCGTCGACATCCTTCTCGTCAGTGCCTCGAAGTCCGACGCGCTCGATCCGGTCGTTTCCCGCGCCATGCGGAACGGCGTTCCGGTGATCATGGTCGATCGCCGCATCACCTCTGACAATTTCGTCAGCTTCGTCACCGCGTCCGACGAGGTGACCGGCCGTATCTTCGCCCAGTGGCTGGTCGAGACGCTCGGCGGCAAGGGCAACATCATCATGCTGCCCGGCCAGGCCGGCGCCAGCCCGGCCGAACTCCGGATCGCCGCGGCGAAGTCGATCTTCTCGCAGTACCCGGACATCAAGATCCTCGATATGCAATACACCGACTGGAATCCGGCAAAGGCGAAGTCGATCGTCTCGGCCATGATCCAGAAGTTCGGTGATGACATCGACGGAATCTGGAACGACTCCGGCGTGCAGGGCGGCGGTTCGATCGAAGCCTTCGTCGCCGCGGGCTACAAGCCGGGCACCATCCCGCCCGCCACCTGCGCCGACCTCAACGGCTGCCTGAAGATCGCGGTCGAGAACGACGTGCCGGTCCTCAACTTCGACTATCCGCCGGCCATGGGCGGCGCCGCGGTTGATCTTGCCCTTCAGGTGCTGTCCGGTGCGGCCGTGCCGAAGCTCTACTTCGTCAACTCCGACGTGGTCGTCTCCAAGGGACACGAGACCGCCTCGGTGCGCGCCGACCGCTGGGTCGAGGACTACGTGAGGATGGACAAGCCCAATGATCTCATCCTCTCGTCCGGTCTTGGCCCCGACTACGATCCCAAGACCTTCTCGGTAGACTATCCGCAGTAACCGCGAAACTCCTGCCGGGCGCCTCGGCTTCCAGCCGGGCCCCGGCAGATCTTTCCGGCGGATCCTACCCTGATGCGAGCGGTATTGGCTTGGCGCAAATGATCCTCAACGCGCGACAGATCGGCAAGAGTTTTCCAGGCGTTCGCTCGCTCGACGCCGTCGATTTCCAGATCGACGCCGGCGAGGTCCGCGCCCTCGTCGGGGAAAATGGCGCCGGCAAGTCGACCCTGATCAAGATCATCGCGGGCGCCTACACGCCGGGCGAAGGCGAGATCGAGTTCGACGGACGGACCGTGAGCTGGTCGACGCCGCAAGAGGCCAAGGCCGCCGGGATCCACGTCATCTACCAGGAACTGGTGCTGTTCCCGGAACTCACCGTCGCACAGAACATTTTCGCCGGCGATCAGCCGCGCAACCGCTTCGGGCTCACTGATCGCCGCGCCATGATCGAAAGCAGCCGGCGCGTCCTCGAGGACCTCGGCTCGCCACTCGACCCGATGGCGAAGGTGAAGACGCTTTCGGTCGCCGACCAGCAGATGGTCGAGATCGCACGGGCGCTGAAATCCGATGCCAAGCTGCTCGTCTTCGACGAACCGACGGCGGTGCTCGGCGGCCCGGAGGTCGAACTCCTCTTCGGCCTCATCCGGCGCCTCAAGAAACGCGGCGTCGCCATCATCTTCATCTCGCACCGCCTCGACGAGATCTTCGACATCGCCGATTCCGCGACCGTCCTGAAGGACGGCCGGCTGGTCGGCACCGAGCCGATCGAAAAGCTCGACCACGACAAGCTGGTGTCGATGATGATCGGCCGGCGACTGGCCGACATCTATCCCCCCAAGCCGGCTGGGCCATCCACCGCCGACATCGTGCTCGCCGCCAACGACGTCTGGGTCGGGGAACGCGTCAAGGGTGTCAGCCTCGAAGTCCGCAAGGGCGAGATCGTCGGCCTTGCCGGCATGGTCGGCGCGGGTCGGACGGAGGTTGCCCACGCCATCTTCGGCAGCATGCCGATGGTCAAGGGCTCGATCAGCATCGGCTCGGAGACATTCTCGCATCCCAGCCCGAGGCAGTCGATCAAGGCCGGCGTCGGCTTTCTCACCGAGGACCGCAAGGGCGAGGGTCTGTTCATGCTCCTCGACATTGCGGCCAATGTCAGCGCGCCGATCCTCGAGCGGGTGACGAAAGGCCCACGCCTCGACAACGGACTGGAGGATCGCCTCGCCGAAGAGCAGATCCGCAAATATTCGATCGCCGCGCGTGGCCCCAAGTCGGCCGTCGCCAACCTTTCCGGCGGCAACCAGCAGAAGGTCCTGATCGGCCGCTGGATCGCGTCGGGACACCTGGCACTCATTCTCGACGAGCCGACACGAGGCGTCGATGTCGGCGCCAAGATGGAAATCTACCGCATCATCCGCCAGCTCGCGGCAGACGGCCTCGCGATCCTCATCGTCAGTTCGGAACTGCCCGAGATCATCGGCCTCTGCGACCGCGTGGTGGTCATGTGCGAGGGCCGGCGCACCGGAGAGCTTGCCGGCGACGCCATTACCGAGGAGGCCATCCTGCAACTCGCAGTCAGTTCCCGCCACGGGGCCGCGCCCGTCGAAACGGCAGCCGCGTCATGACCGTCGCCGCATCCCCCTCCCCACGCTCGGGCTTCTCGTTCCGCAGCATTCCGCTGTCGCTGGTCATCGTGGTGGCGCTGCTCGCCCTGCTCATCGCGACCGGCGCATTCCTCAGCGACCGCTTCGCCACGCTGAGCAACTTCCTCAACGTGTTCAAACAGGCGGCCGGGCTCGGCTTCGCCAGCCTGGGGCAGACCCTCGTCATCCTCACCGGCGGCATCGACCTTTCGGTCGGAGCGATGATCTCGCTGACCTCGAACCTCACCTCCGGCTGGATCGACGGCAATCCCGACCTCGTCATTCCGGTCGTCCTCGGGATCCTCGCCCTTGGCGCCGCGATCGGCAGCATCAACGGCCTGCTGAGCTACTATCTCCGCATTCACCCCCTCATCGTCACGCTCGGGATGGCCGCGGTTCTCCAGGGCACGACCCTGCTCTATTCGCTGTCGCCGGCCGGCAGCGTACCGGTGGAATTCGAGATATTCGCGTACGGCGACGTCTTCGGCGTGCCCATCGCGGGCCTGGTCATGCTCGCCATGTTCGCCATCGTCGGCGTCTTCCTGAACCGGACGCGGACCGGCACGGCCATCTATGCGGTCGGCGGCGACCCGCGCGCGGCGCATCTCCTCGGCATCTCGGTGCCGAAGGTCATGATCCTCGTCTACGGCCTGTCGGGAATGCTCGCCGCCTTCACCGGCATCTATTTCGTCAGCCGGATGGGAAGCGGCGATCCGTGGCGCGGCGAGGGCTTCGAGCTCGCATCGATCACGCCCGTCGTGGTCGGCGGAACCGCGCTCGCCGGCGGCAAGGGCGGCGTCCTCGGCACGCTGCTCGGCGTCTACCTCATCTCGCTGCTCAACAACCTTCTGAACTTCCTCGACGTATCGACCTTCTATCAGTGGATCATCCAGGGCCTGATCATCATCACCGCCGTGGCCGTCCACGTTGAACGCGGCAGGGACACATGAGCGACACCACCCCAACCGCCGCCTCCGCTCCGGCGCCGGACAAGCTCTCGCTTGGACGTGTGCTGAGGACCTTCGGCCTGCTGATCTTCCTCGCCCTCAACGTCATCCTGGTTTCGGTGCTGTCGCCGGCCTTCCTGAAGGTCGAGAACCTCCTCAACGTCCTCACTCAGGCGGCGCCGCTCGGTATCGTCGTCATCGGCCAGACCTTCGTCCTCCTCGTCCGTGGGCTCGATCTGTCGGTGGCGTCGGTGATGGCGACATCGGCGGTGCTGGCGACCAGTTTCGCCACCACCGACAACGCCATGATGCCGGTGATCTTCGCCGCCGCGATCGGCCTCGGCATCGTCGTCGGCCTCGCCAACGGACTGCTCGTCGCCAAGCGCCGCGTCTCGCCCTTCCTGGCGACGCTTGCCACCACGATCGTCCTCCAGGGCATCCGCTTCCTCTATACCGAGGGCGCCACCGGCAGCACCCTGCCCTCAGGCTTCTCCCTGATCGGACAGGGCCGCTTCCTCGGCATTCCGGTCAATCTCCTGATCCTGATCGCGCTGACCATCGTCTGCGGCTATATCCTGCATCTCTCGCCGTTCGGCCGCCGCATCTACCTTGTCGGCGGAAACCCGCGCGGTGCGAATCTGGTGGGCATCCACACCGACCGCGTGATCATCGCCTGCTACGTGATCTGCTCGGTGATTGCCGCCGTTGCGGGCCTCGTCCTCGTCGGCTATGTCGGTCAGGTCGACCAGTGGACAGGCAGGGGCTACGAACTCGACTCGATCGTCGCCGCGGTGATGGGCGGGGTGGCGATCACCGGCGGGCGGGGCAGCATCTTCGGGGCCCTGCTCGGCGTTCTTATCCTCATCCTGATGTTCAATGCGGTCATCCTGCTCGGCCTGCCGATCCAGTTGCAGTGGATCCTCAAGGGCGTGATCGTCATCGCGGCATCGGCGCT
>JAGRKY010000225.1:2465-3489 GCA_020442095.1 Bauldia sp. | reverse complement strand
GACGTCATGCTCCATGCCGGCGCCTTCAACTGGAGCTACACGCTCGGCGTCGGCCTGCTCGACCCGTGGTCGGTCGGCGCGGCGGCGGTGCTCTACAACGGCCCCAAGGACATCCAGGTCTGGCCGCGACTGATCCGGCTCGCAGGCGCGACGCTCTTCGCCGCCGTGCCGCTGCTCTACCGCCAGATGCTCAAGCACGCGACGCTCGACCCCGCCGACTTCGCCACGATCCGCCACTGCCTCTGCGCCGGGGAGGCGATGCACCCGTCGATCCTCGACCAGTGGCGCGCCGCGACGCGCCGCGAGCTCTACGAGTCGCTCGGCATGAGCGAATGCTCGACCTTCATCTCCTCCGGCCCCGGCGTCCCGGTCCGGCCGGGCAGCGCCGGCAAGCCGCAGCGGACGCGGCGCATCGCGATCCTGCCCGTCGCGGGCGGCGACACGCCGCTTGCCCCCGGCGAGACCGGGCTGCTCGCCATCCACCGCTCCGACCCCGGCCTCATGCTCGGCTACTGGAACCGCCCGGACGAGGACGCGGCGACCACCCGCGGCACATGGTTCGTCGGCGGCGATCTCGCCGCCTTCGATGACGACGGCTATGTCTGGTACCATGGCCGCGCCGACGACATCATGAATGCCGGCGGCTTCCGCGTGTCGCCGCTCGAGGTCGAGGCGGCGCTGGCGGATTGCCCGGGCGTGGCGGAGGTAGCGGTGACCGAATATCGCGTCGACGAGACCCTGTCGGTGATCGCCGCCTATGTCGTCGCCCGGCCGGGCGGCGACGTCGATGCCGAGCGGGTGCTTGCCCATGCCGGCGAGCGGCTCGCCGCCTACAAGCGGCCGAAGCAGGTCTTCTTCGTCGACTCGCTGCCGCGCAACGTCAACGGCAAGCTGCAGCGGCGGGCGCTCGGCTGATGGCGCCGCTGCTCAAGGGCCTGCGCATCGTCGAGGCGGCGTCCTTCATCGCCGCGCCCTCCTGCGGCCTGCATTGCGCCCAGCTCGGCGCCGAGGTGATCCGCATCGA
>JAGRKY010000225.1:0-2408 GCA_020442095.1 Bauldia sp. | reverse complement strand
GACAGCCTCTACTGGCAGGGCCTCAACAAGGGCAAGAAGTCGGTCGCCCTCGACCTCCGCCAGCCCGAGGGTCGGGCGCTGGCGCAACGCCTCGCCGCCGCCCCCGGCCCGGATGCCGGCCTCTTCGTCACGAATTTCCCGCCCGACGGCTTCCTCTCCCACGCCGCCCTCGCGGCGCTGAGGCCCGACATCGTCACGCTCCGCGTCATGGGCTGGGCCGACGGCACGCCGGCCGTCGACTACACGGTCAACGCCGCGATGGGCATCCCGATGATGACCGGGCCGGCCGCCCTCGGCGACGCGCCGGTCAATAGCGTCCTGCCGACCTGGGACCTGATGGCCGGCGCCTATGGCGCCTTCGCGCTGCTTGCCGCCCACCATGCGCGTCGCGAGACCGGCGAGGGCCGCGAGATCCGCCTGCCGCTCGGCGACCTCGCCGCGGCGACCCTTGGCCATCTCGGCCAGCTCGCCGAGGTGCTGCTTGGCGGCGACCGGCCGCGCCAGGGCAACGACCTCTTCGGTGCCTTCGGCCGCGATTTCCTCACCGCCGACGGGCGACGCCTGATGATCGTCGCGATCACCGGCCGGCAATGGCGCGACCTCGTCACGACCCTTGGCCTCGACGACAAGGTCGCCGCGATCGAGGGCGCGCTCGGCACCTCCTTCGCCGAGGACGAGGGCGAGCGCTTCCGCCACCGCGCGGATCTCTTCCCGCTTTTCGAGGCGGCGATCGGCGCGCGGAGCGAGGCCGAGCTCGCGACGCTCTTCGAGGGGACTGGCGTCTGCTGGGCGCCCTATCGCACCGTCCACGAGGCGGCCGTCGCCACCGACCGTTTCGCCATCCATGCCGACGCCATGCCGGCGATTTCGCACCAGGGCGGCGCCGCCTATCCGACCCCCGTGGCCGCCGCAAGTTTCCCCGGCGAGGACGCTTCTCCGCCGGGCGAGGCCCCGTATATCGGCGCCGATACCGAGGCGGTGCTCGGCGACGTTCTCGGCATCGGCTCGTCCGAAATCGGACGCCTGCGGGACACCGGGATCATCGCGCGCTGAGGGCCCGGTTCCCGCCCCGATTGCGGTTGACACGGCAGCCGGCCGGACCTAGCCCATAGCCACAACAAGGGAGAGAAAGTCCATGCTGTTTCCGGAAGGTGTCGCGATCGACGGCGTCAGCGGCGAGGTCACCCCGTCGACCGGCCGTTACACCAAGAAGCTCAGCGAGCTCGGCGGTCTGTTCCACGATGCCGCGGCCTTCGACAAGGTCGTCGCGGCCGGCGATCCGGTCGCCTATGAGGTCGTCGACTACCGCCACGAGGACTGCGACATCTGCTTCGGCACCACGATCATGATGCCCGGCAAGGTCGGCGACGAATATTTCATGACCCGCGGCCATTTCCACGAGCGCAAGGACTGCGGCGAGGGCTATTACACCCAGTCCGGCCAGGGCCTGCTCCTCCTCGAATCCCGCGACGGCGAGGTCCGCACCGTCGAGATGAAGCCCGGCGTCTGTGCCTTCATCCCGCCGGAATGGGCGCATCGCAGCATCAATACCGGCGACGAGAAGCTGGTCTTCGTCTGGTTCTGCGCGACCGATGCCGGCCATGACTACGGCACGATCCGCGAGCGCGGCATGCGCAAGCTGGTCGTCGACAAGGGCGGCAAGCCGACGCTCGTCGACAACCCCAACTTCGCGTGACCCCAAGCCGGCCGGCGCGCCGCGTCGGCCCCCGGAACCCCATGCCATGAGCGACCTTGGCCCCTCTTCGCGCTTTGACGTGGTGGCGCTGGGAGAGCTGGTGATCGACATGATCCCGGCCGGCCGCTCGGGCGGGGACACGCTCTTCGCCGCGCGGCCCGGCGGCGCGCCGGGCAATGTCGCGGCCGGCGTTGCCCGGCTCGGCCTTCGCGCCGGGATGGTCAGCAAGGTCGGGCCCGGCCGCTTCGGCGAGATCCTGATCGAGACGCTCGCCGGCGCCGGCGTCGACACCCGCGCGATCGTTACGGCCGACGTAGAGACCACGGCACTCGCCGTCGTCGCGCTCGATGCCGCCCGCGACCGCGACTTCGCGCTTTATCGCGAGGGCTGCGCCGATGCGAGTCTTTCTCCGCAGGAACTCGACCTCGAGGTCATCCGCAACACCCGGGTCCTCCATACCGGTTCGCTGTCGCTCGGCACGCCGGCTTCCGCCGCCGCCCAGCGCGCCGCGGTCGCGGCGGCGCGGGAAGCCGGGGCACTGGTCTCCGCCGACCCCAACCTCAGGCCGGCCGTCTGGCGCGACCAGGCGGCGATGCTCGCCACCGGCCGCGAGGCGGTCGCCTCGGCCGATATCGTCAAGATCAGCGAGGAGGAGCTCGCCGCCCTTTCGCAGAAGCGGGGTATCAAGGCCGGCGTCGCCGCGCTCTGGCAT
>JAGRKY010000224.1:678-4005 GCA_020442095.1 Bauldia sp. | reverse complement strand
CGCGTGCCGGATCACGGCAAGCTCGCGCCGTGGCGGTTCATCGTCTTCCGGGGCGATGCGGGCGCGGAGGCCGGAAAGGCCCTGGCCACGCTTTTCGTGCAAAAGAAGCCGGATGCGGATGAGGAGCGGATCGCCGAGGAACGGAATCGCCTGGCGCGCGCGCCGCTCGTCGTCGGCGTCGTCAGTACCGCCGCTCCCCACGTGAAGATCCCGGAATTCGAGCAGCTCCTCTCGGCCGGGAATGCCGCCATGCTGACGGTGATGGCGGCGCATGCGCTGGGCTTCGCCGCCCATTGGGTGACCGAATGGATTTCCTACGACGAGGACGCCGGCCGGATTCTCGGCTTGCGTCCCGGCGAGCGCTTCGTCGGTTTCGTTCACATCGGCACACCGACGGTTCCGCCGGTGGACCGGCCGCGGCCGGCGCTCGATGACGTCGTGGAATTCTGGAAGCCCGCCGACTCGAACGCCTGACGGGCCCTCGACCGGACACATGTCCGGCCAGCGACTTTCAGTCGGCAAGGTTGGTTGATCCGTCGGTCCGTCATCGGGCGAGATGGCGGAAACCGGCGCAATTCATGGTGAACCGATCGTTAATCACTTTCGGGTCAGCATGGGTCCGATCGTTCCGAGAGGGTCCATGATCGTCCAGCAATTCCTCCATTTCATGGAAACCGCTCCTTCCGACCGGCGAGCCCTGGCGGTCCGCTCGCTGGCGCGGGCCTATCTCTATTCCGACATCGACGACACGACGCGGGCCGAGATGGAAGCGGCGATGACGGTCGTCATGGACGATTCCGCCGCCGAGGTTCGTCGCGCCCTTGCCGACACCCTGTCTCCGGCCCTCGAGGCACCGCGCCACATCATGCTGGCATTCATCGCGGACGTGACCGAGACCGCGGTGCTGGCGCTGTCGCGCTCGCCCGTCTTCCTGGATTCCGAACTCGTCGATATCGCCGCCGGCGCCGAAGACGCGCTTCAGATGGCGATCGCCTCGCGGCCGCGGCTGTCGAACGCCGTTTCCGCGGCGATCGCCGAGGTGGGGGAGCGGGACACATGCCTGCGCCTCCTGCAGAACAGGGGCGCCGCCGTGGCGCGTATCAGCCAGCGACGCATGGCGGAGCGGTTCGGCGACGATCCGGAAATCCGGGAGGCGCTGCTGCAGAAGCCGGATCTGGCATCCGATGTCCGGCAAATGCTCGTCCTGCGCCTCAGCGATGCGCTCGGCGAACTGGTCGTGCATAAATCCTGGGTGAGCGAGGATCGTGCGAGGAATCTCACCCGCGAGGCGCGCGAGCGCGCCACCGTTGCCATTGCCGCCGAGACCGAGACGGAAGAGCTGACCGCGTTGGTGGAGCATCTGCGGGTGACCGGGCAGTTGACCACGGCGCTCCTGCTGCGGGCAATCTGCGCCGGCAATGTCGCCATGTTCGAGACCGCGTTGTCGGTTCTCGCCCATGTCCCTGAGGAACGCGTCACGAGCCTGATCCGCTCAGGCCGCAAGCAGGCTTTCCGGGCGATTTACGACAAGGCCGATCTGCCCGCCATGGCCTTCGACGCGTTTGACGTGGCGCTCGACACCTGCCGCGAAATTGCCGAACGGGGCGGTCCCCGGGACCGTTACCGCTTCACCCTGCATCTGGTCGAGTCCGTCATCGCGCGCTACCGCGAGATCACCGACGGCGAAGTGAACGAGCTGACCGGCATGCTGAGACGCTTCGCCGCCGACCAGGCCCGCGAAGCCGCTCGTGACTATGCGCGGACAGCGATGGTCGCGTAGCCCGGCGCTACAAGGGAGGCGGACGGCCTCCGGGGACGCGACCCCGCGCTAGTAGCGGAACTGCTCCGAGAGGATCCGCTCGTCCCAGGAGTGGTCGGGGTCGAACATGATCAGGCTTTCGGCCTTGAGCTCCTGCTTGACGACGACCTGAATGACCGACTTGAACTCGACGTTGTCGGCGACCGCGTTGACCGGGCGCTTCTTCGATTCGAGCATCTCGATCGTGATCTCGACGCGATCCGGAACCAGGGCTCCACGCCAGGTGCGTGGCCGGAAGGCGCTGATCGGCGTGATCGCAAGGAGCGGCGCGTAGATCGGCAGGATAGGGCCGTGGGCGGAGAGGTTATAGGCGGTGCTGCCGGCGGGTGTCGCGACGAGGATGCCGTCGCAGATGAGCTCGGCCATCCGGATCTTGCCGTCGATCGCAATGCGCAGCTTGGCGGCCTGGTAGGACTGGCGCAGCAGCGAGACCTCGTTGATCGCATAGGCGGTGTGCTTCCTGCCGTTGCGATCTGTGGCGATCATCGCCAGCGGGTGAACCACGGTGGTGAGCGCGGCGTCGATACGGCCGCGCAGCCCGGTCGCCCTGAACTCGTTCATCAGGAAACCGACCGAACCACAATTCATGCCGTAGATCGGCTTGCCGCTGTCCATGAACTTGTGGAGGGTCTGGAGCATGAAGCCGTCGCCGCCGAGGGCGACGATGACATCGGCCTTGCCCGGCGTGACCCGCCCGTAGCGGGCGGCGAGCCGGTCGCGGGCGGCCCTTGCCTCCGCCGTTTCGGCGGCGATGAAGGCGATGGCCTTGCGCTTTCTTGCCTTCGACCTGGTCGCCATGATCTCCCCCAGAGCAGGCGGAGGAGGTAGCATGGCAATCGGCTATTTCCAATGTCATGTCGCAGGGTTGCGGCGGATCGACGCCAGCCGGAAGGTTTCTACTTTGCCGGTTGCGACCGGGGATCGCGGGGGCTAGTTGTCGGCTCCGCCCGAGACCAATCACCCAGAGGCGCGTGATATATGCCCGCAGAAGCCGCGCGGTTCGTGCTTACCCTGTCCTGTCAGGATCGGCGCGGCATCGTTGCCGCGGTCGCCAATTCCATCGCCTCGCAGGGCTGCAATATCGTCGAGAGCGCGCAATATGGCGATCCCGAGGCGGAACGCTTTTTCATGCGCGTCTCCTTCTCGGCGCCGGAGGCGGTTACGGTCGAGAGTTTCTCAAGTGGTTTCGAGCCGGTGGCCGCCGGCTATGGCTTCGACTGGCAGGTCCACGACCTCGCGGTGAAACCCCGAGTGCTCATCCTGGTCTCCAAGTTCGGCCACTGCCTCAACGATCTGCTCTATCGCAATTCGATCGGTCATCTGCCGATGGAGCTGGTCGCCGTGGCGTCGAACCACGAGACGATGCGCCGGCGGGTCGAGGCGGAAGGCGTTCCCTATCTCCATCTCCCGGTCACGGCTGCGACCAGGGCGAGCCAGGAGGCCGATCTGTCGGCGCTGATAGCCCGGGAAAATATCGAGCTCGTCGTGCTCGCCCGCTACATGCAAAT
>JAGRKY010000224.1:0-522 GCA_020442095.1 Bauldia sp. | reverse complement strand
CCGATCATCGAGCAGGACGTCGGCCGGGTCGACCATTCGATGTCGCCGGAAGAACTCCTGGCGATCGGCGGCGACATCGAGGCGACCGTGCTGGCGCGGGCGATCAAATTCCATCTCGAGCACAGGGTGCTGATCAATGGCGAAAGGACAGTCGTCTTCCGCTAGCGGCAATGCAGCGATCATCGACGGACGGGCGGTGGCCGCGCGGGTGACCGAACGGGTCGCCGAGGAGACAAGGCGGTTAAGGGCGGAAGCTGGCGTCGTGCCGGGACTTGCGGTGGTGCTGGTGGGCGATGACCCGGCGAGCCATGTCTATGTCGGCGCCAAGGGGCGAAAGGCCGATGAGCTCGGCTTTCACTCGGTCCAGCACACGATGGCGGCGACGACCAGCGAGGAAGAATTGCTGGCGCTGGTCGAGGCCCTCAACGGCAATCCCGAAATCCACGGAATCCTGATCCAACTGCCGCTTCCCTCCCATATCGATACGGACCGCGTGATCGAGGCGATCCGGCCCGAGAAGGA
>JAGRKY010000223.1 GCA_020442095.1 Bauldia sp. | reverse complement strand
ATCCCCATGCCGCCGATCCACTGGCTGAGCGAGCGCCAGAGCAGGATCGAATGGGGGAGCTTGTCGAGGCCGGTGAGGACCGTCGCGCCGGTCGTGGTAAGGCCCGACACCGCCTCGAAATAGGCGTCGGCCGGAGAGAGGTAGAGCGGCTCGGCGAGATAGGGCAGCGCGATGAAGCAGGGGACGGCGAACCAGGCGAGAACGGTCAGGAAGGTCGCATCGCGGAAGCGGAGCTCGAAGGTCCGCCCCATGGTCGAGAGGATGCAGGTGCCGCCGATGCCCGCCGTGATCGCGGCATCTTCAAAGAAGAGCGGCGCCAGTCCATCGCCGACCGTCAGCGAGAAGAGCGCGACGCCGACGGCGCTGACCGACAGCGCCAGCAGAATCCAGCCAAGAGTGAGTATCGCCGGCCAGCCCTTGAGCAAGTCCGACTCCCGAGAAAAGCCACGGCCAAGAATGCCGCGGCGCGGGTGGTATCACAACGCCGGGGTGGCGGCCAACCACGTGGTTTCCGCCGAGCCGGTGTCACTGGCGGCGACAGCGCGTCGCATCGGCGCCGCCGGCGGATTAACCAACCATCGGCCGGACACGGTTTCACCAACCGGGCGAAGCCGCTAGACTGACCGCATCGGATTCCGAACAGGAGCCATCATGCTCAAATACGTCACCGCGATCGTCCTTGCCGCGTCGATCGTATCGGCCACCGCGCCGGTGTTTGCCGATGCCTACACGTCGCGTACCCGCCACCAGGCATGGCGGGGGATCAATCAGAATCCGTGGGATTTCGTGAACTGCTTCATCTGGAGCCCGAAGCACCGGAACTATTTCTGGATCTGCGGGAAGCCCTATCCCGCCGGATTCGCGCATCCCTGACGCGTTGCCGGGTTCGCCGGCCTGCCTTGTGGGTCGCCGCCTAAGCGGCGGCGGCCCGTGGCGGTTCCATCGTCGACAATTCGATATCGACGCTGAGTGTCGAGGTCGTGCCATCGCGGTCGGCGCGGACGTTGACCTTGCCGGGTTCGACCGGGACATGCTTGCGGATGACGGCGAGGATTTCCTCGCGCAGCACCGCGATCAGGTCCGGTCGCCCGGTCATCGCCCTTTCATGGGCCAGCAGGACCTTCAGTCGATCCCTGGCCACCGGCGCCGAACGCCGGAGTTTGAAGAAACGCAAAATCATCAGGCTGCCCTCCGGAACAGGCCTCCGAACAAACTCTTCCTGGCGGTCGGAACCGCCAGATCCACACTCTCGCCCTTGATCCGCTTGGCGGCGTCGGAATAGGCCCGGGCGGAATCGCTCGAGGGATCGGCCAGCACAACCGGCAGGCCGATATTCGAGGCCTTGAGGATCGACTGGCTCTCGGGAACGATGCCGATCAGCGGCAGCGACAGGATCTCGAGCACGTCGTCGATCGCCAGCATGTCGCCGCGGGCGGCCCGGGTCGGGTCGTAGCGGGTGACGAGGACGTGTTTCTCCATCATCTCGCCCTGCTCGGCGCGGACCGTCCGCGCGTCGAGGAGACCGATGATGCGATCCGAGTCGCGGACCGAGGAGACTTCGGGATTGGTCACGACGATCGCCATGTCGGCGTGGCGCATGGCGAGGATCGCGCCGCGCTCGATGCCGGCCGGGCTGTCGCAGATGACCCAGTCGAAGGCCTTGCGGAGCGAGCTGATGACGTCCTCGACGCCTTCCTCGGTCAGCGCGTCCTTGTCGCGGGTCTGCGAAGCGGCGAGCAGGTGCAGCGTATCGAGCCGCTTGTCGCGGATCAGCGCCTGGGAAAGCTTGGCCTGGCCCTGAATGACGTTGACGAAGTCGTAGACGACACGTCGCTCGGCGCCGAGCACCAGGTCGAGATTGCGGAGGCCGACGTCGAAATCGACCAGAGCGACCGAATCGCCCGTCTGGGCGAGGGCGGCGCCGAGGGCCGCGGATGACGTTGTCTTGCCTACGCCGCCTTTACCGGAAGTGACTACAATTACCGTCCCCATCTCTGCCCCTTCTCCTTGCTAGTCGAGGATGTCGGTCACGATCGCGTCGTTCCGCAGCCGGATCTGGACCGGCTTGCCGATCAGCTCCGGCGGGCTTTGCTCCGCGGTCATGTAGCTGCCGTCGATCGATACGAGCTCGGCCTGGAACTTCCTGCAGAAGATCAGCGCGCCGGGATTGCCCGTGGCCCCGGCAAGCGCGCGACCGCGCAGTGTCCCGTAAACGTGGACCGAACCGCCCGCGATCACCTCCGCGCCGGAAGCGACCGAGCCGAGGACGATCACGTCGCCTTCCGGGTGGAAGACAGACTGGCCCGAGCGGACCGGACGATCGATGATGGTCGATCCCTTGGACGACGCTGTCGCGCGCGGCTGGGCCGGCGACCGGGCGCCCGGGAAATCGACAACCTTGCCGGTCTCCTTGCCGCTGCCGAGGGGGGCGAGCGAGGGATCGAGCCAGGCCGGGTCGACGCCTTCGACGGCGATGACGCGGATGTTGCGGGCCTTCAGCGCGTCGATGATCGCGTTGGTCTCGGCGCGGTCCGGCGCGAGCCGCGCCAGGTTGAGGACGACCGGCCGGTTGGCGAAGAAGGCGAGGGACTGCCGGGCGACCGTGTCGAGATCGGCTAGCCAGCCGGCGACCGGCGGCATCGGCTCCAGCACGAA
>JAGRKY010000222.1 GCA_020442095.1 Bauldia sp. | reverse complement strand
CCTCGGCGGCAAGGTGCTGGTGCCGACCCAGACCTTCGTCCGCACCCTCAACGCGGCGCGGCTCGCCGCCGATGTCAGCGGCGTCAACACCATCCTCATGGCACGCACCGACGCCCATTCGGCGACCCTGATCACCAGCGATATCGACGAGCGCGACGCCGAGTGGATTTCCGGCGAGCGCACGTCCGAGGGCTTCTTCAAGCTGAAGCAGGGCAAGACCCATTCGGTCGGCCATGCCATCGCCCGCAGCCTTTCCTATGCGCCCTATGCCGATCTCCTGTGGTGGGAGACGTCGGAGCCGGATCTCGGCGAGGCGCGCGAATTCGCCGACGAAATCCACCGTCACTTCCCCGGCAAGCTTCTCGCCTACAACTGCTCGCCGTCTTTCAATTGGCGTGCCAAGCTCGACGAAGCGACGATCGGCAGCTTCCAGGAACAGCTCGCCGAGATGGGCTATCGCTTCCAGTTCGTGACGCTGGCCGGCTTCCATGCCCTGAACCTGTCGATGTTCGAGCTGGCGCGTGCCTATCGCGATCGCGGCATGGGCGGCTATTCGGAGCTGCAGGAGCGCGAATTCGCGGCGCAGGACCACGGCTTCACCGCCGTCCGTCACCAGCGTGAGGTCGGCACCTCCTATTTCGATGCCGTCGCCATGGCGATCTCGGCCGGCCAGTCCTCGACGACGGCCATGGCCGGCTCGACCGAGACCGAGCAGTTCCTGAAGACGACAGAACCGGAAACCGCCTGAGGAAAGGGCGGAACACGATCGAAGAAGGAGAATGACAATGCAGGATGAATTCTGGGTCGTCGGCGGACGCTACCGCGACACGAGCTTCACCACGCTGGCCGATGGCGGCGCCGAGGCTTATGGCCCCTTCGCCCGCTACGAGGAGGCGCTGCGCTCATGGTCGGACCGCAGCGACGGCAGCCGGTCGCTCGCCTCGGTCCGCTATTCGATCGTGGTGACCGCCTCGCGGGCGCGCGCCGCCTGAGGCCGGGAAGGCCCGGCGAAGGCGACGGGCGGTCTCGCCTCAAGGCAACCGCCGGTCGCCTTCTTCCTGCGTGTCAGGGGGCGATCGGGGTTTCCTGGTAGAGCTGCTGCTTCCAGGTCCCGCCCTGCTTCAGCCATATCTCGGAGACGAAGACGTGCTCCGGCAGCGGGCGTCCCCGGAACGTGCCCTTGTAGAAATTCTCGAAGGTGATCATCGCCGCGTCGGGCGAGAAGACCGTCACATCGCCCTCGGTGAAATCGAAATAATCCGCGACGAATTCGGTGATGCCGGCCAGTTCGTCGGCGGTCGTGAACGGCTTCCCGTAATAGGTCGTCACCGCGAGGTGGTCGGCGGTGACCATCTTTTGGATGGCCGCGCGGTCGTGCTTCTGGAAAGCCTGGTCCAGCGCGATCCTGGCCGCCTTGATCTCATCGGCGACAGTCATGTCCTCGGCACCGGCCGGGAGTATCTGGATCAGAATCGCGACACCGGCCGCAGCGGCGATTCGGCTGAATTGCATTTGTCCGTCCCTCCTCGTTCGAGCCGGTCATCGACCGCCGTCTATGGGCTGTCGATCACCGTCTCCTGATAGGCTTTTTCGAGCCACCGGCCGTCGGTCTTCACCCAAATCTCGGAGACGAAGACCCGGTGAGGCAGGGGCTTGCCGCGATAGGTGCCGTCGAGCGACGTTTCGTAGGTGAC
>JAGRKY010000018.1 GCA_020442095.1 Bauldia sp. | reverse complement strand
AGCGCGGTAACCCGGTCGGTCACGCTGTCGGCGCCGGTCGCGGCAACGGCCATCCTCGCCGAGGTCGCGGAGGACCTGGTGAGGAACGCGCTTGCCGACCACCCGGAGGAACGAACGATCTCGCTGCTCGCGATCTCGGTGTCCCACATCGAGGAACAGGCGATGCTGCAGCTCGACCTGCCGCTCGGCCTCGCCGACGAGCCGCGCCGCCCGGGCGCCCGGCGGGGCGCGCGCCGCTGGCTCGCCGATCGGGCGGTCGACGCCGTCCGCGAGCGCTTCGGCCGCGAAGCCTTGACCTATGGGCACCTTCTCCTCGGCGGCGCCCGCTCGGTGCCCGACGGCTTCCGCGAACTCGCCGAAAAGGAGCTTTGAGCGGACCGGTCGTCTCGGGACCACCAGGCGCGGCATCGACGGCCCGTCAAAACACGAGCGTTACCCAACCCGCCTCCGGCGGCCGTCGCTGGTGTTGTTCCGGACGCTCCCGGGAATGCGAGCGCCCGGCCCGGAGTTCAGCAACCGTTCACGGCGCAGGGAAATGCATCAATGAACAAGGTCGCGTGGCCGAAGGTCGCTGGAAGCGTCTCATCCAGAATCTTGACATGAAACGACAACGATCCGTCGCCCACCTCCGGCTGATTGACGATCAATACCGAATGCGTGTCGCCGCCGGGAGAATAGACGGCAAGCTCTGCATTGGGCGGGTCTTTGCTCAGGTCTTCGGCGTCCCCCTGCCAAAGCGCCATGAAATCCTCGAGGCTCATCTGTCCCGCTTGCCGGTAGGGACGGTCGGTGAAGTAGACGACCAGCGGGACGCCGTCGAGCGTGAGCATGTCTTCAGCAAAGGATCCCGAGACCGCACTCATGGTGAAAAGGTATCTGCGGTCCGAAGCGGCATCGATCACTCTCTGCGGATCCGCTGCCGCGGGGACCGCAGCGGAAATCAGCGCTCCCACACCAACCAGGAATGCAACCGTCTTCGAGATCTTCATGGGCCGGTCCTTTGAACAAAGTGCCTCGCAAGGCAGGTTTCCGAACATAACAGGGCCCGTGGATCGGGCTCGCCTGCTTGATCTCTTTAAGGCAAAGAAAATAACGACCTATTCCCCCTCCCCCAAACCGGCCCCGTACTGGAGCCAATCCCACCCGCGAAGGGGCGCGTTCGCGAGGCGTCATCGACGCGGGCGGGTTGCGCATCCGCGGTCGTCTCGCAAACGAACACCGCGGCGGGTACAGCTGAAGCGCCCATTTTCGGACTGCCCGGCCGGCGTTGCAGAGGCACCCGCCACCCCATTCCCTCGGCACCCGGCCCGGAAACCGGCGCGGGCAGGATGGCACGTGCGCGAGCACATACACGAACGGGATATATCCGCGTTTACCGTTTGCGAACAAAACATGAATCAGATTTGCTGGACGCGCGCCCTCGAACAGCCGATTCGTCCCGTGACCGCTTATCTCGATACGCTCAATCCCGACCAGCGGCGCGCCGCCGAGCACGCTTCCGATCGCGCGCTGCTCGTCATCGCCGGCGCGGGCTCCGGCAAGACCGCGACGCTCGCCCACCGGGTCGCGCACCTGATCGTCGGCGGGGCCGATCCGCGCCGCATCCTGCTCCTCACCTTCTCGCGCCGGGCGGCGGCGGAGATGTCGCGGCGGGTCGAGCGTATCGTCGGCCAGGCGATGGGCGCCAAGGCCCAGGCGGCGACCGCGGCGCTGACATGGTCGGGCACCTTCCACGCGATCGGCGCGCGGCTGTTGCGCGAGCGCGCGCCCGAGATCGGTCTCGACCCGTCCTTCACCATCCACGACCGCAGCGACTCGGCCGACCTCGTCAACCTCGTCCGCCACGAACTCGGCTACTCGAAGACCGAGAAGCGCTTTCCGCTCAAGGCAACCTGCCTCGCCATCTATTCGCGCACGGTCAACGAGCAGGCGGAACTCGACGACGTGCTGGCGAAGGCCTTCCCGTGGTGCGCCGACTGGGAGGCGGAGCTCCGCACCCTCTTCGCCGCCTATGTCGAGGCGAAGCAGCGCCAGAACGTCCTCGACTACGACGACCTCCTGCTCTACCTCGCCGAGATGCTGTCGGAGCCTGCCTTCGGCGCCGAGGCCGGCGCGCGCTTCGATCATGTGCTGGTCGACGAATACCAGGATACCAACCGCCTCCAGTCGCGCATCCTGCTGGCCCTCAAGCCGACCGGAGCCGGGGTGACGGTGGTCGGTGACGATGCGCAGTCGATCTATTCCTTCCGCGCCGCAACGGTCCGCAACATCCTCGACTTCCCGAAGGAATTCCAGCCGCAAGCTGCCATCGTCACGCTCGCCCGCAACTACCGTTCGACGCCCGAGATCCTCGACGCCTCCAACGCGGTGATCGGCCTCGCCGCCGAGCGCTACACCAAGGACCTGTGGACGGGGCGCGCCGGCGGCGGCAAGCCGACGATCGTCCGTGTCCTCGACGATGCCGGCCAGGCCGATTACGTCGTCGACAGGGTGCTGGAGAACCGCGAGACCGGCATGGCGCTGAAGGAGCAGGCGGTGCTCTTCCGCGCCGCGCATCACTCCGGCCCGCTCGAGGTCGAGCTCACCCGGCGCAACATCCCCTTCGTCAAGTTCGGCGGCCTCAAGTTCCTCGACTCGAAGCACGTCAAGGACATGCTGGCGGTGCTCCGGCTTGCGGAAAATCCGCGCGACCGCGTCGCCGGATTCCGGGTGCTGCAGATCCTGCCCGGCATCGGCCCGGCGACCGCGGCACAAGTGCTCGACCGCATCGCGGAGACGCCCGACCTCGCCACCGCGCTTGCCGGCTTCGCTCCGCCCGGCGCGGCGGCTGAAGACTGGCCGGCCTTCCGCGACCTCCTGTCGGGCCTCGCCGCCCGCAAAGCCGGCTGGCCGGCCGAGCTCGAGCAGGTCCGCCAGTGGTACGAGCCGCATCTCGAGCGCATCCACGACGATGCCGCCGTCCGCCTCGCCGATCTCGTCCAGCTCGGCCAGATCGCCGGCGGCTATGCCTCGCGCGAGCGCTTCCTCACCGAGCTCACCCTCGATCCGCCGGGCGCGACCAGCGATGAGGCCGGCCCCGCCCTCCTCGACGAGGACTACCTGATCCTGTCGACCATCCATTCCGCCAAGGGGCAGGAATGGAAGTCGGTCTTCGTGCTGAACTGCATCGACGGCTGCATCCCCTCCGACCTCGGCGTCGGCACCACCGAGGAGATCGAGGAGGAGCGGCGGTTGCTCTATGTCGCGATGACCCGGGCGCGGGATTCGCTCGACCTGGTCACACCGCAGCGCTGCTACGTCCAGCAGCAGTCGCGGCGCGGCGACCGGCATGTGCTTGCCCAGCGCAGCCGCTTCATCCCTGACCAGATCCTCGATCGCTTCGCGGTGAGGCTATGGCCGCCGGCGCTTGCCGGCGCCGGCAGGAGCGCGGCACCGGGCGCACCGCGGATCGATATCGCCGCCCGGATGCGGCAGCGATGGGCGACCGGCTAGAGCGAGCCTTCGAGCTCTTCCTCGAGCTCGGTGAGCGCCTCGCCGCCGGCCATCAGGTTGAGCACTTCCTCTCGGGTCTTATCGCCCCTGGCGAATGAGGCGGCGACTTCGCCGTGGATCAGCACGACAAAACGGTCGCCGACGGCCATCGCGTGCCGGGCATTGTGGGTGATGAAGACGATCGCCACGCCTTCGGCGCGCGCCTGTCTCATGAAGCGCAACACGATCGCAGCTTCCTTGACGCCCAGCGCCGAGGTCGGCTCGTCGAGGATCAGCACCTTGGCGCCGAAATACATCGCGCGTCCGATCGCCAGCACCTGACGCTCGCCGCCGGACATGGTGCCGACAAGCTGGTCGCCGTTGCTCACCCGGGTGATGCCGAACCGCCGGATCTCATCGAGCGCAATGCGGTTCGCCTTTGCCGAGTCGAGGTAGCGGAAGGGCCAGATGCCCCTGGTCGGCTCGGCGCCGAGGAAGAAGTTGCGGCCGACGCTCATCAGCGGGATCGAGCCGACGTCCTGGTGGACCGTGGCGATGCCGAGGCGACGCGCCTCGCGGGGACTGGCGAAGCGGGTTTCCCTGCCCTCGAAATGCAGCGTCCCGCGGCTCGGCTGATGGTAGCCCGACATCACCTTGATCAGCGTCGACTTGCCGGCGCCGTTGTCGCCGAGGAGACAAAGGATCTGGCCGGGATTAACCCCCATCGACACGTCTTCGAGCGCCCTCGTGCCGGCGAAATACTTGGAGACGTTGCGGAGTTCGAGGACCGGTGTCGCGTCGCTCATGCCCGGCCTCCCCGCGCTGCCATTGCGTAGCGCCGCACGTAGTTGTTGGCGAGCACCGCCGCGCCGAGAAGCACGCCGAGGAAGAGCTGGATCCAGTCCGTGCTCCAGCCGGTGTAGAAGATGCCGGTCGATATCACGCCGAAGATCGCGGTACCGATGAAGATGCCGGCGACCGAGCCGTAGCCGCCGCCGAGGAGCACGCCGCCGATCACCACCACGATCGGCGCCTGAAACACATAGCCTTGCCCATAGGTCGAGTTGCCCGAGTTCCACTGGATACCCTGCAGGACCCCGACGAATGCGGCGGCGACGCCGGTCATCACGAACAGGATGACCTTCACCCGTTCGACCGGAACGCCGGCGCCGCGCGCGGCAGTGAGGTTGCCCCCCGTCGCGTAGATCCAGTTGCCGAAGGTCGTCCTGCCGAGCAGCCAGCCGCAGGCGATGGCCGTGAGCACCCACCACAGGATCGAAATGTTGGCCTGGTCCCATCGCGAGGCGAAGACCGCCTTGGCACTCGCGGACGACACGATCGACGCCGAGGTGACGTTGGCGACAAGACGGGAGACGCCCATCGTCGCGCCGATGACGATGAAATTCGTCGCCAGGGTCACGATGAAGGAGGCAAGGTTCGTCTTGACGACGACGAGACCATTGGCGAGGCCGATCAGCCCGCCGATGAGCAGGGCAAGGCCGATCATCGGCCACACAGGCATGTCGAAGAAGGAGGTGCCGATCGCGACCACCATGGACGCGGCGCCGACCGTCGATCCGACCGACAGATCGAATTCGCCGGAGATCATCAGGAGGCCGACCGGTATCGCGACGATGCCGAGTTCGGCCGCGAGGTTCAGCCAACCGGCAGTGCCATTGACCGACACGAAGCCGGCGCCCGAGGTGACGAAGGCGAAGAAGACATAGGTGAGGACGAAGGCGGCGAAGGCGCCGAATTCGGGTCTGCGAACAAGGCTCATCATCGGGAAAGCAATTCCGCTGTCCATTGCCTCTCGGGGCGATGTTAGCAGCCGGCCGGGGATCGGCGAATGCGTCCCCGGCCGGCGGTGTCAGGCGAAGTCAGTGCTCAGGACGCGCCGCGCACGCCGGAAAACTGCTTGTTGACCTCGAGCGTGCGGTCGACATTCGACTTGTCGATCACCAGCGGCCCGGTCTTGACGTGACCGATCGGATGCAGGCCGTAGTCGAGATACTGCTTGGCGGTCTGTATCGAAAGGAAGCCCTGCAGGTAGGGCTGCTGGTCCATTGCGAAGGCGATGTCGCCCGCCTTGATCGCCTCGAGTACCTCGTTGGAGAGGTCGGCCGTGCCGATGACCACCTGGCCCTTGCGGCCGACATCCTCGACAGCGCGAAGCGCGCTCATCGCCGGGACGGCATTCAGCGTGTAGATGCCGTCGATGTCGGCGTTGGCCTGCAAGGTGCCCTTGATCGCCTGGAGCATCGCCTGCGGGTTGGTGGCGTCACCGGTGCCGATGGTCTGGTAGATCGTCTCGAGCCCTGCTTCCTTCATGGCATCGACATAGCCGGTGCAGCGCGCCTCGACGGTGGGATTGCCCGGCACCTGGTTGAAGCAGAGGCCCTTCTTGACGCCGGCTTCGGCCTGAATCTGACCGGCCTTGTAGCCCATCTGGTACGGATCCTCGCCGATGAAGCCGATCGAGCCATTGCCCTCCCAGAGAGTCTGGCCGGAGTTGTGGATCAGCACCGGGATGCCGGCGGCAGTCGCTTCCTTGATCAGCGGATCCATGCCGTCGGGGAAGAACTCGCCGACCAGAAGCATGCGCGGATTGCGGCTGATCGCCTGCTGCAGCAGGCGGGGATAGTCGCTGGTCATGTTCGCGGTGTCGGTTACCGCGACATACTGGAAGTCGACGCCGAAGGTTTCGGCCGCGTCGTCGAAGCCCTGCTTGACCGCCGCGAAGAACGGCCAGGAGAGCGGCCCGCTGACTGCGATGATCGGCCCGTCCTCGGCCGCGGTCGCGGTCTGCGGGGCCAACGCACCGAGCGGCAGCGCCAGGGCGACGCCGAGCGCGGCGACGGCGGCGCCTCCGGTGAGGCTGGAGGCAATTCCGTCTGCAAAGCTGCAAAGTCTATTCATCTTCGATTTCCTCCCTTTTGATCCATGTCGGCATATCGTTCGCCTGACCGGAGCCGATGTCGGCGCCGACCGTGCCGATCAGACGAAGAAGTTTGGGTTTTCCTGCTCCAGCTTCTGGAGATAGATTTCGGCGTAGCGAATGTGCTCGGTGACCGCCCGTGCGGCACTCCTCGGTCGCCGCGCCTCGATCTCATCGACCACCCGGGTGTGCTCGGCATGGGCGTCGGCAAGGCGGCCTGGCTGCGGCAGTCCGAGGCGACGAATCCGCACAAGGTTGAGCCGCGCGGTAGCGATCTGGTCCCAGATGCCCGGGGTTCCCGCCTCGGTAATCATGAAACGGTGAAAATCGTCGTCGGCTGCGTGGAACCGGTCGACGTCGCCTTCGGCGACGAAGCGCGCCTGTTCGGCAAGCCGGTCCCGGAGGTCCTTGACGAGGCGCCGGTTGGCGGTCGAGGAGAGCCGATGAACGACCTCGGCCTCGACCGCGCTTCTGAGGAAAGAACTTTCGACGACCGCCTGCGGCGAAATCCGGGATACGAAGGACCCGACCTGAGGCACCACGCTGACGAGGCCAAGTGCTCCCAACCGGTTGATGGCGTCTCCGACCGGCGTCCGGGAAACTCCCAGTTCCTTGGCGATGGCGTCCTTGGCGAGGGCGTCGCCGGGCTTGAGGTCGACCTTGACGATAGCGTCGAGCAGCACCTCGAAGACGGCATCTCCCCGGGTGCGCGGCCCCTCAAAGGCAGCGCTGCGCTGGCGCAGATGAAGCGCACTGACCATTACTTCGTCTCCTCCCGACGATCGTGACCGTAGGCCGACAAAGGCGCCCCTGACAACTCGATTTTCGATATCATCCCCACATGGATTTTTATCTATCTGATTTATCTAATGATTTTTTTTATCTGTGACGTTCTAAAATGTTACATATCAGAATGCGATCTGTCGCGACCTTGCTCGCCGCGGAAAACGCAGCGTCCCCGCAAGGCGGGTCGATCGATGAAAAGGGACGAGGCGGACGAGGCTCAGAAAGGCGTGCGGCTGCGGATCGCGGCGGCCAGCGTTCCCTCGTCGAGATAGTCGAGCTCGCCGCCGACCGGCACACCATGGGCGAGGCGCGAGATCTTCACGCCATAGCCGGCAATCTGGTCGGTGATGTAATGGGCCGTGGTCTGGCCCTCGACGGTGGCATTGACCGCGATGATCACCTCGCTGACGCCGCCTTCGGCGATGCGCCGCACGAGGCTGGCGATGCCGATGTCATCCGGTCCGACGCCGTCGAGCGGCGACAGCACCCCGCCGAGCACATGATAGCGGGCGTTGATCGCGGTCGCCCGTTCCAGCGCCCAAAGGTCTGCGACTTCCTCGACCACGACGATGGTCGACGGGTCGCGTCGCGGATCGGTACAGATCAGGCAGGGATCGCTGGTATCGACATTGCCGCAGATCGAGCAGACGACGATCTTCTCGGCCGCCAGGTCCATCGCCTTGGCGAGCGGGACGAGCAGTTCGTCCTTCTTGTTGATCAGGTGCAGCGCCGCCCGCCGCGCCGAACGCGGCCCGAGCCCGGGCAGCCTCGCGAGAAGCTGGATCAGGCGTTCGATCTCGGGACCGGCGACGGAACGGGACATGGCTCAGCGAATGAACTGGTCGACGAAATCGGCGCCGAGGCCGCTGTCGATGAAGTGCTTGCGGCACATGTCGATCTTGGTGAAGACGTCCTCGAAGCCGAGCGCCTTGCCCCAGGGGTCGACATAGAGCATCAGGCCGTTGACCTGGAACATGGTGACCATCTCGTCGACATCGTCCGGGACGACCAGGGTGTGGGTCTCGCCCGGCGGCTCGTAGACATAGCCGCCCTCGGTCGCCACCCAGTCATGCTCGAGATAGTACCAGCGCCCTTTCAGCACGTAGCCATGGACGGGGTTGGTGTGGCGATGACGGGTGAGGACGCCGGAGCGGGTGACCTTGAGGAGGTTGACCCAGTAGCCCTGCGACGCGCTGAGACAAAGCGGCCGGAACCAGACATTTTCGGCCTGCGGCACCCAGAGCCTTTCGTCCTCCGGAAACACGCTCGGCACGACGATGTCCGCGGCGGTCTCCGCCGGCATGGGAAACTGGTAGGGCATCCGTGGATCGGGGTCGTCGATGGCCATGGTCTCTTCCGCTGGTCGTGGCGTCACATCGAGGAATAGCCGCCATCGACCGGCAGCACCACGCCGGTGACGAAGCGGGCGGCATCGCCGGCCAGGAACAACGCCGGCCCGACGAGGTCCGCCGGCGTTCCCCAGCGTCCCATCGGCGTGCGGTCGAGGATAGCGCGGCTGCGGGCCGGGTCGTCCTGCACGGCGCGGGTCATCGGCGTCGCGATCCATCCCGGCGCGATGGCGTTGACGCGAACGCCCTCGGCGGCCCAGGCGACCGCAAGCGACCTCGTGAGGCCGACGACCGCGCTCTTCGAAGCCGTGTAGGCCGGCACCAGCGGGCCACCGAAGAAAGACCAGATCGATGCGATATTGATGACCGCCCCGCCGCCATTCGCCAAGGCCCGCCGGCAGGCCGTCGACAGTCGCATCGAACCTGTCAGGTTGATGTCGACGACGTCGGCGAAGACGTCCGCCTTGTACTCGTCGCCGCGGCGGATGGTTCCGGCCGCGTTGACGAGGACGTCGAGACGCTCCAGTCCGAGGCCGAACTGGGCCACCGCGTCGCTATCGCGAAGATCGAGCCGGACATAGTCAAAGCCCGGCGCGAACCACCCCTGGTCAGCGCGGTCGACGCCGGTCACGGTGTATCCCGCCTCGAGGAATCCCTCGGCAAGCGCGCGGCCGATGCCTCCGGCGGCCCCGGAGACCACCGCGCACGGTGTCCCGGACATTGGCTAGAACGGCAGCTTGAGGCCGGCCGGCAGCGCCATGCCGCCGGTCATTTCGCGCATCTTGTCCTGGAGCAGCGCATCGCCCTTGGTGCGGGCCTCATGGCAGGCAGCGACGATCAGGTCCTCGACGATCTCGGCCTCCTCCGGCTTCAACAGCGACGGGTCGATACGGACGCCCTTCACCTCGCCCTTGCCGTTCATCGTCACCGTGACCATGCCGCCGCCGGCGGAGCCTTCGATCTCCATCGCGGCGACCTCGTCCTGCATGGACTGCATCTTCTCCTGAAGCTGCTTGGCCTGCTTCATCATTCCCATCATGTCGCCGAGCGCCATGTCGTCTCCTTCCACGTCTGAAAAACCAAAATCCGGTCCGGCCGGTGTCCTAGTCGTCGAGGTCCTCGTCGGCAACCGCCACGACGTCGCTGCCGTCGGACAGCGCCGCGTCGCCCTCGCCGCCCCGGACGCGGACATCGACGATCTCGGCGCCGGGGAAGCGGGCAAGCACGGCCGCGACCACAGGATCGGAGCGCGCGTCGTCGACCAGCTGGTCGCGGGCGGCGCGGCGCGCCTCGGCGATCGTCTGCGCCCCGGCCTCGCGGGCAACCGCGACCATCCAGCGGCGGCCGGTCCAGGTCTCGAGCTGCCGCGACAGGTCGCCTGCCAGGGTCCCGGGCGCGTCCTCGGTGAGCGCCAGCTCGATCCGCCCGTCCTCGAAGCGTTCGATGCGAACATAATGCTCCAGCGCGTGCTTCCACTTGAGATCGCGTTTCTCGCTGGCAAGCGCCACGAGGTCGTCGAAGGTGGCAAGCCGGATCGCCGGCTGGGCGTCGGCGGCAGGCGCGGCAACCGGCGCCGGCCGCGATGCGGGAGCGGACGCCGCCGACGGCGCACCGCCGACCGAAGCGAGGCGGGCCCGCGGCTCGCTGCCGGCGGAAGAGGATGGTGGCGGCGACGATGGCGGAGCGCCGGCCGGCATCGGGGCGCCGTCGCGGATCGCCCGCAGGGCCTCGTCCGGCGTCGGCAGGTCGGCGGCATAGGCGATCCGGACAAGCACCATATCCGCCGCGGCGAGCGGCCGGGCCGCCGCGCGGGTCTCCTCGATGCCCTTGAGCAGCATCTGCCACGTCCGCGCCAGCACCTTCAGGGAGAGCTTGGAAGCGAATTCGAGCCCCCTGGTCTTCTCTTCCTCGGTGAGGCTGTCGTCGTCGGCCGCTTCGGGCGCGAGCTTCAGCCGGGTGACGAGATGGGTGAAGGCGGCGACATCCTCGAGCACCACCGCCGGGTCGGCGCCGACGTCATAGAGCACCTTCAGCCGTTCCAGGGCACCGGCGATCTCGCCGCGCATCAATTCGCCGAACAGGTCGATGATCAGCGCGCGATCGGCGAGGCCGAGCATCGAGCGCACCGCGGTCGCCTCGACCTTGCCGCTGGCATGGGCGATCGCCTGATCGAGGAGCGACAGCGAATCGCGCGCCGAGCCCTCGGCGGCGCGGGCCAGCATGACCAGCGCTTCGTCCTCGATCTCGACGCCTTCCTTGGCGACGATGCCGCGCATCAGGTCGAT
>JAGRKY010000221.1 GCA_020442095.1 Bauldia sp. | reverse complement strand
TGATCATGACGATCCAGAGCGGCATCCCGGTCGCGCGCATCGAACTTCTCGACGCGCTGCAGGTGAAGGCGTGCAACGCCTATTCGAAGCTCGGCCTCGAGGAGACGCCGACGCTCTTCCTCGAATTCCACGGGTCGCCAGCCTCGGTCGCGGAGCAGTCGGAGGCCTTCGGCGAGATCGCGGCGGAATTCGGCGCCGGGGAGTTCATCTGGGAGACGACCGCGGAAGCCCGCAACAAGCTGTGGAAGGCGCGCCACGACGTCTACTGGTCGGCTGTCGGGCTGCGGCCCGGCGCGAAGGCGATCGCCACCGACGCCTGCGTGCCGATCTCGCGGCTCGCGGAATGCGTGACGGAGACCGCCGAGGACATCGAAAAGTCGGGTTTGGTCGGTCCTATCGTCGGCCATGTCGGCGACGGAAATTTCCATGTCACGATGATGGTGGATATCGGTGATCCCGACGAGGTCGAGCGGGCCGCCGCGTTCGTCGGCCGGCTCAACATGCGGGCGATTGCCATGGACGGCACATGCACCGGGGAGCATGGGGTCGGGCAGGGCAAGATGAAATACCTTGCCGCCGAGCACGGACACGGGCTGGCGGTGATGCAAGCGATCAAGCGCGCGATCGATCCGGACAACATCATGAATCCGGGGAAGATCGTTGCCGCAACCTGACCGGAACGGGGCGCGACGACCGAAGGGAGATAAAGGCTGAGCCGGCTCTACGTACTCCTCGGGAGCCTCGTTGTGATCGCGCTCTTCGCGGCGCTGATCGGTCCGTGGTTCATCAACTGGGACGACTACAAGGCCAATTTCGAGGCCGAGGCTGAGAAGATCCTCGGGCAGCCGGTGCATGTCGTCGGCTCGGCCGACGCATCGATCCTGCCGTCGCCGTCGCTGACCTTCACCAATGTCGAGGTCGGCGACACCGAGGGCCAGCCGATGATGACGGTGGAGAAATTCGCCGTCACGATCGAGTTGCTGCCGCTGATCCAGGGCGAGATCCGCGTCATCTCGATGAAACTGGAAAAGCCGACGGTGCGCGTCTCCGTCGATGATACCGGCCAGGTCGACTGGCTGCTGCGCACCGACCTGTCGCGGGAGCTCGACCCGGCCAAGGTCGTGCTGAACGGCGTCGAGGTGACCGACGGCACCCTGATCTACACCGATGCCGGCGCCGGCTCGACGATCACCCTCAAGGACATCCGCGCCCAGATCGAGGCGCGGACGCTGGCCGGGCCGTGGCGGATCGAAGGCAGCACGACGAAGGACGGCGTGCCGGTGCAGTTCACCGT
Organism: Bauldia sp.; assembly: GCA_020442095.1. The sequence continues at coordinate 226 of JAGRKY010000221.1, read as the reverse complement.
CGCCACCGGCAGCGTCGACAATGACGGCAAGCTGAGGGTCAAGGTCGACGCGACGCCCGGGCAGATGCCGATCGCCATCGGCGCGGACGGCATGATCGGCTGGAGCGACGTCGGACTCAGTTATGTCGGCACCTACAACCTCACCCAGGTCGTGGCGTCGGAGGGGCGGGAGCCCGGCGATTCCCCCGGCTGGCGGAGCGAGGGCAGCTTCAACCTGACCCGCGAG
>JAGRKY010000220.1 GCA_020442095.1 Bauldia sp. | reverse complement strand
CGCTCCGGCGGTTCCTATGCCGAGGAACTCGACGACGAGATTCCGTTCTAGCAGGCCGCCGGGCAGGCTTTCCGCACCAAATCGGCGCTGTCCTTCGCGGCCGCCTGTCTGGGCCACCTGTCTGGGCCACCTGTCTGGGGCGCATGTCAGGGCCGCGTTGGCGGCGCGCTTGACAAGAATGCCCCGCAGGCTCGAACCTTGCCGAAAACGCGATGCCGTGCCTTCGCGGCCCGGACATCGCGGGGAGGTTATGCTTGCGGGCGCGGATCGAAGCCTATCTCGAGCGGCTCTACGGGTTTGCCTATGCGCTGACCCAGGACCCCGACGCGGCGCGTGACCTGGTGCAGGAATGCGCGGTCAGGGCGCTCGATGCCGGCCGGGTGCCGTATGACGAGCCGGCCTATCGGGCGTGGCTGTTCCGGATCCTGCGCAACGCCTTCATCGACCGCAACCGCCGCTCGGGCAAGGAGACGGGGCTCGAGCCGGATATCGACGAGCCGGACGATCGCGATGCCGGCTGGTGCGGGGACAGCCGCATCATCGACGTCCTGACGGTGCGCTTCGCTGTTGCCCGGCTGCCATCGGCGCATCGCGAGATCATCGCACTTGTCGATTTCGTCGGGCTCTCCTATCAGGAAGCCTCCGAGGTGCTTGGAGTTGCGCAGGGGACGGTGATGAGTCGTGTTTCGCGGGCGCGCAAGGCGCTGCTGGCCGAGATGGAGGCGGGCAACGTGACGCCGATCTCCCGCGCGAGGAGCCGGATGCGATGACGCGCGACGCTCCGACCTGGGAGGTGCTGAATGCCTATGTCGATGGGGCGCTGGCTCCGGGCGAGGCGGCGGCCGTCGCCGAGGCGGCGGGGGATGACCCGCAGATCGCCGACCAGATCGCCTGCCTCTACAGGCTGAAGGGGGTCATGCCCGACGTGCTGCCCGCGGCGCCTTCCGACCTTCGGGATCTCCTGGGCGAACCGCGGCGGCGGCGGTATCGGGGCATGGTCGCGGCGGCGGTGCTCGTGATTGCCGCCGCGGGCACCGTGTGGCTGTGGATGCCTGCAAAAGTCTCCACCGGCCTTCCGGACGCCGCTGTCGTCGCTGCCCGTGTGCTTCACGACGACTGGCTCGCCGAAGACAGCGGGACGTTGTCCGAGGCACCGCCCTCGGTGGTCATGGCCGCCCTTTCACAGTTTCACCGCGTCCCGGTCATACCCGACCTGTCGAGCGCGAAATTGACGATCGAGCGGGTGACGGTGAGCGGGGAACCGGATGACCATCTCCTGCAGATCGGTTATCGCGGCAACCATGGTTGCCACCTCAGCCTTTTCGTCTTCGCCGGCGGCGGACTGCCGGAGGAGATGGCGCGGCAGACGATCGGGACCGAGGAAGCCTATGGCTGGCAGGTCGACGAACTCGGCTACCTGCTTTTCGCCAAGGGCATGGACCCGGGCCGGCTGGCCTTCATCGCCCGCGAGGTCGAGGAAGCGACCCGTTCGGGCGTGCCTTTCGACGAACGGGCAAGGCAGGCGCTCGCCGAGAACAAGGCGAAAAGCGCAAGCTGCGTCGCATAGACTTCCAACGAATGGAATAATCCGGGCTGTTGCTGCGTTTCTTCCGTAATGGGCCTCGACCGGGCGTTTCGCGACGTCCGGTGGGGCCGAACGCCGGTGCACCGGCGTCAACGGAGGAGGAAGCCCATGGGACAACGACTTTCCGCGAAAGGCGTGTCGCGCCGTGAGTTCGGCCTGCTGGCCGGCGCCGCCGGCCTGAGTTTTGGCCTGTCGCCCGCGACGCTGCGGACGGCGCTTGCAGAGGACGCGCCGAATGCGGCGCAGATCATTGCCGGCAAGTCGCCCGACATGATCATCCTCAATGCCCAGCTCGGCGTCATGGAAACGCCGCTCAACCTGCTTCGCGAACACGCGATCACCCCGAAGGAAATCCTCTTCAACCGGCTGCATTACCCGCATGAGGGCGACGCGAGCTGGTACGCCACTACCGAGCCGCCGGGCGCGCCGCGCCGGGAGGACTGGCGTATCGCCATCGACGGCCTGGTCGAGCGCTCGCGCAGCCTCAGCATCGCCGACCTGGAGAAGATGGACCAGGTGAAGCGGGTCATGGTGATCCAGTGCGCCGGCAACGGCCGCTCCTACTACGCCGCCAAGGAAAAGGTGGCCGGCGGACAGTGGAAGAACGGCGGCATGGGCAATGTCGAGTGGGAAGGCGTGCCGCTGAAGCCGTTGCTGGCCGACCAGCAGGTGGCACCGAGCACTTTCGCCCGCTGGCTGACCGCTTCGGGATGGGACCAGCCGGCGACCTTCGAAGGCTCGGATTTCGCCAAGAGCTACCCAATCTCCGACCCGGCGCTCGAGAACGCGATCCTCGCCCTGAAGATGAACGGCGAGCCGATCCCGGCCGTCCATGGCGGGCCGGTCCGGCTGATCATCCCCGGCTACTACGGGAACATGAACGTCAAGTTCCTGACAGCGCTCACCTTCGCCGCGGAGCAGTCGCCGAGCGCCTTCCAGTCGGTCGGGTACCGGATGCCGCTGGTGCCGGTCGAGCCGGGTCAGTTCGAGGCGAACGACTATACGATCTACAACAGCGTTCCGACCTACGGACAGATGATCAAGAGCGTGATCTTCTCGCCGTTGGCGGAGGACAATGCCAAGGCCGGCGCAGTCGAGATCAGCGGCGTCGCCTTCAATGACGGGCTCGCCAAGATCACCAGCGTCGAGGTGACGGCGGATGGTGGCGCGACCTGGATGAGCGCCGATATCAAGCCGCCGGAAAGCCCGTGGGCCTGGCACCACTGGTCGACCAAGGCGACGCTGAAGTCCGGCGCGAACAAGCTGATGTGCCGCGCGACCGACGCGCTTGGCCGGACGCAGCCGATGGACGGGCTGACGCGGTGGAATCCGCGCGGCTACGAATGGAACGGCCTCGACGTCGTCGAGATCGCCGCCTGACCGGAGCGGGGAGGGCGCGGGCGCGCGCCCTCCCGGCTTCCCCCGATCCCTGCAACCGATGGAGACCTGACAGCGTGCGACGGCTGGTCTGGCTGCTTTCCATTTGCCTCCTTTCCGCTTCCGCTTCCGCGGCCGATGCGGCCGAGGACCGGTTCAACCTGCCGGAGGGACCCGGCAGGGACCTGATCTACGGCCAGTGCCGGACCTGCCACGACCT